>NZ_JBGOOD010000006.1:0-117862 GCF_041439475.1 Vibrio sp. 1S139 | reverse complement strand
TATGCAGCGGATTGCAAATCCGTGGACCTCGGTTCGACTCCGGGAGGCGCCTCCACTATTCAAAGTTGAAAGGCCAGCAGAAATGCTGGCCTTTTTGCTATCTGAAATTCTAAACCCTCATGCTATGTTCAAACTTCCACGTATGCTCTCTAATCAGTAGCACCACTAGGAACAAGCTATATCAGATCACTTTTGTGCCGGTCTTTTCCTTATGTAAACCTATCATTTGCTAAACAACCAACAGCATCTGTTAACCAATTGCGCCGTTTGTGAGTGGAATGAGTGGGGAATGGAAAAGGGCGACTGTCTTTTGCGTCATTAAATTCTTCATATTTATACATAGTTGCTCATGATCCTGTAACGCTTTCATGAGTTATTACACTTATTATGACCACAAATGAAAATGATTGTCATTTACTTCTGTTACTGCTAACCTATTATGAAACTTTACAACATCTTATCTACTGCACGAAAGTGTATATAAAACCCCGCTAAACCTTATTAAACCTACGGTTATTCGTTTGCTTCGTATGATAAATCAGCAGATCTACCTCTTTTGTCCTACCCCTTTAGGGTAGTTCGATTTCGTAATTGATTTACATCATATTTTCATTTTCTTTCATAATTCATTATTCGCTCAGTTAAGAAATATATAACCTTCAGGAATTCTTATGAGCAAGATGAAGCTAGTCGTAATCGGTAACGGGATGGTCGGCCATCGCTATATCGAAGATTTAGTCGAGAAGACAGACGTTGCTAACATGGACATCACAGTCTTCTGTGAAGAGCCTCGCGTAGCCTATGATCGTGTACACCTTTCTTCTTACTTTTCACACCATACTGCGGACGAACTTTCTTTAGTTAAAGAAGGCTTCTACGAGAAACACGGCATCAACATGCTGATCGGTGAGCGTGCTATTAACGTTAACCGTGAAAAGAAAACAGTTTACTCAAGTACTGGTCGTGAAATTCAATACGACAAGCTAATCCTTGCTACAGGTTCATACCCATTCGTTCCGCCAATCAAAGGTAACGAAGGTAAAGACTGTTTCGTTTACCGCACAATCGAAGACTTGAAAGCTATCGAAGCAACCGCTAAGAATTCTAAATCTGGTGTGGTTGTTGGTGGTGGTTTGCTTGGTCTTGAAGCTGCAGGCGCACTAAAAGCTCTTGGTGTAACCACGCACGTTGTTGAGTTTGCTCCAAAGCTAATGGCTGAGCAGCTTGACCAAGCGGGTGGTAACCAACTTCGTCAAAAAATCGAACGTATGGGCGTTAACGTACATACAAGTAAGAACACGCTTGAGATTGCTCCTGAAGGCACTGAAGCTCGTAACGTAATGCGCTTTGCTGACGGTACAGAGCTAGAAACTGATTTCATCGTATTCTCTGCTGGTATTCGCCCACAAGACAAACTTGCTCGTCAAATGGGGCTGGGTATTGCACCACGTGGCGGTATCGAGATTAATGATCACTGTCAAACGACAGACAAAGACATCTACGCAATCGGTGAGTGTGCGTCTTGGAACCAAACGTTCTACGGCCTAGTGGCTCCTGGTTACAAAATGGCAACGGTAGCGGTTGACCACGTTGTTGGTAACGAAAGCACATTTGAAGGTGCTGACATGTCTGCGAAGCTTAAGCTTTTGGGCGTGAAAGTAGGCTCTATCGGCGATGCGAACGGTCGTACTCCTGGCTGTAAGAGCTACGTTTACCAAAACGAAGAACAAGAAGTTTACAAGCGTCTAATCGTTTCTGAAGACAACAAGAAGCTGCTTGGTGCAGTAATGGTTGGTGACACGTCTGACTACGGTGATCTTCTACAGCTTATGCTGAACGAAATCGACCTACCAGAACACCCAGATGCATTGATTCTTCCTGCTCATGCTGGTGCTGAAAAGCCAACACTTGGCGCGGATTCTCTTCCTGAGTCTGCTGTTATCTGTTCTTGTTTCGATGTGACTAAAGGCAAGATCGCTCAAGCGGTTGCTGAAGGTCACCACACAATCGGTGATATCAAAGCAGTAACAGGCGCAGGTACTGGTTGTGGTGGTTGTATTCCACTAGTGACTTCAGTACTAAACGCTGAACTTGCTAAAGCTGGTGTTGAAGTGAAGAACGACGTGTGTGAGCACTTTGCATACTCTCGCCAAGAGCTTTTCCACCTAATTCGCATCGAAGAAATCAAAACGTTCGATGAGCTATTAGAGAAATACGGTAAAGGCTACGGCTGTGAAGTATGTAAGCCTCTAGCAGGTTCTATCCTTGCTTCTTGCTGGGGTGAACACATCCTTAAGCCTGAATTAGTGAAGCTGCACGATACCAACGACAACTTCCTAGGTAACATGCAAAAAGACGGTACTTACTCTGTAATCCCTCGTATGGCGGGTGGTGAAGTAACACCTCAAGCACTAAGCGTTCTTGCTGATGTTGCTGCTGAATACAACTTGTACACCAAGATCACAGGTGCACAACGTATCGGCCTATTTGGTGCTCAGAAAGATGACTTACCAGCAATCTGGAAGAAGTTAATCGCTGCAGGTTACGAAACGGGTCAAGCTTACGCAAAAGCACTTCGTATGGCGAAAACATGTGTAGGTTCTACTTGGTGTCGTTACGGCGTTCAAGATTCAGTTGGCCTAGGCGTGATGATCGAGAACCGTTACAAAGGCATCCGTACTCCTCATAAGATGAAGTTTGGTGTGTCTGGCTGTACTCGTGAGTGTGCTGAAGCTCAAGGTAAAGATTTAGGTATTATTGCGACTGACGCAGGTTGGAACATGTATGTATGTGGTAACGGTGGTATGAAACCTCGTCACGCAGACTTACTGGCAAGCGACCTAGACCAAGAAACGCTAATCAAGTACATCGACCGTTTCATGATGTTCTACATCCGCACGGCTGCGCCACTACAACGTACTTCGGTATGGATGGACAACCTAGAAGGTGGTGTTGATTACCTACGTGAAGTGATTGTAGACAACAAGCTTGGTATCAATGACCAACTTGAAACTGACATTGCTGGCCTAGTTGATAACTTCGCTTGTGAATGGACAGATACAATCAACGACGAAGCTCAACTTAAGCGCTTTGCACACTTCATCAATGCTGATGACCGCGATGATAACGTTGTGTTTGTTGAAGATGGTCGTGAACAACACCGTCCTGCGACATTCACTGAGAAACACCCTGAAGCCATTACTTCAAAGCATCAGGGCGACATCATTCACGTAGAATCTGTTTAAGGGGAGACGACATCATGGCATTTACCAAAGTTTGTAAGATCGAAGACATTATCCAAGGTACAGGTGTTTGTGCGTTGGTTGGTGGTGAGCAAGTAGCTGTATTCCGCCCAACGAAAGCTGAAGAAGTATTCGCGATTAGCAACACAGACCCATACTTCCAGTCAAACGTGTTATCACGTGGCTTGATTGTTGAGCACAAAGAAGAGCTTTGGGTAGCAAGCCCACTTAAGAAGCAACGCTTTAACCTAGCAACAGGTGTGTGCATGGAAGACGAGAACTTCAACGTGAAAGCGTACAAAGCTCGTGTTGCCAAAGGCGCTGTAGAAATCTCTGCTTAATCTTCGGATGAGTAAGATTTGATAGTTCAAGGGTTCTAGTTCTCGATATTGCCTTAACTCGGCAACTAGAGCCTTTTCCTATCCAATTTTAACTTTTAATTTAAACTTTTTAAGGACAACCTTATGTCTCCTGATTACAAACCAGCTGAATTCGTTCAAACGATGATTGATGTGGGTGAAGCGAAAACGAAAACAAGTACTCGCGATCTTCTGATTCGAAGCACTATGGCTGGTATCATCCTTTCTCTAGCGGTTGTTGTTGCTATTACAGCAATGGTTCAAACCGGTATTGGCCTTGTTGGCGCACTTGTGTTCCCAGTTGGCTTCGTCATTCTAAGTGTAATGGGTTATGACCTAGTAACTGGCGTATTCGGCCTTGCACCTTTAGCGAAATTCGACAACCGCCCAGGTATTACTTGGGGTCGTATCCTACGTTGTTGGGGTATTGTTGGTCTTGGTAACCTTATCGGTTCTTTGATTGTTGCTTTCCTTGTTGCAGTATCACTAACGGGTAACTTCTCTTTAGAACCAAACGCTGTTGCTCAAAAGTTCATTGCTGTTTCTACAGGTCGTAGCCTAGGTTTTGAAAACATGGGTATGGACGGATGGATCACGTGTTTCGTACGCGGTATCTTCTGTAACCTTATGGTATGTCTAGGTGTGATTGGCAACATGACTGCACGCACAGTATCTGGCCGTGTAGCAATGATGTGGTTCCCAATCTTCATCTTCTTCGCACTCGTATTTGAGCACACAGTAGTAAACATGTTCCTATTCCCACTGGGTATGATTCTTGGCGCTGACTTCGGTATTGCGACATGGTTGAACTTCAACCTTATCCCAACAATCCTAGGTAACATCGTTGGTGGTCTATTAATGACGAGTGTTCCTCTATACCTAACTCATGCTAAAACAGCTCCTTCTCTAGGCGCTAAGTAATTAGATAGTTCTAGGTTAATGAGCAACTAATAATGTGTGTTAAGCCCCAAGCTGTTGATTTGGGGCTTTTTTGATCTTAACACTCTCTACTTTGATAACCGTGCACCTAAGGCGAGCAATGTGTGCTTGATGATGGTGCAAATGTCAGGGTTTTCCAACGTAATAGATTGTTTTGTTATATAAACTTCTATCTTGATTAGAATTAATCGTAAAGTTTTATGGCAACAACTGATAGTCTAAGAAGTAGGGATATTGGTGATTCATACAACGATGAATCGTCATACAGAATTAAGCTTGAAATATAACAAGCTAACTTTCGGAGCAAAGCATGTCAGAAGTATCGCCATCGAATGTTAAAACAGGAAACACAGGATTTGTTTCATTAGTAGGTGCAGGTCCGGGCGACCCAGACTTACTTACGTTAAAAGCGGCACGAGTGATTCAACAAGCAGACGTGTTGGTTTATGACCGTTTGGTATCAAAAGATATTTTGGCGATGGCTAATCCAGAAGCGGAAATGTTGTATGTGGGCAAAAAGCTCGATCATCACTGCGTACCGCAAGATCAGATCAACCAACTATTAGTGACCAAAGCTCAAGAGAACAAACACGTAGTGCGTCTAAAAGGTGGTGACTCGTTTATCTTTGGTCGTGGTGGTGAAGAGTGTGAAACGTTAGCTGAGAATGACGTGAGATTTGAAGTGATTCCGGGCATCACAGCTGCTGCCGGAGCAACGGCTTATGCGGGCATTCCGTTGACGCACCGTGATCATGCACAAAGCGTGCAGTTTATTACAGGTCACTTGAAGAAAGATGGCGAAGATATTGACTGGCAATCTCTTGCTCAGCACAACCATACCATCGTGTTTTACATGGGCTTGAAAGAGAGTCCGAACATTCAGAAGAATCTACTCGATAATGGTATGCGAGCTGACATGCCAGTTGCGATCATCGAAAACGGTACACGCCAAGAACAAAAGGTGTTTAGAGGTGGGTTACGTGATTTAGCTGACCTTGCGAGCGTCGCAAAGAGCCCAGCGCTGATTGTTGTAGGCAGCGTGGCTCAGCTCCATGAAAAACTTGCTTGGTTTAACAAACAAGCTTGATCGTTTGACCTTCTAATTGGATCTCTAAGCCACTACTGAGTCCATCAAGAATCAAATACTGCAGCGGCTGCCTTGTCGCTGCATTTCTTGTTGGCGCATCGGCATTTCGTCAATGATATTGGTGATCTGTTTCCAATCTGTTTTGCCACTCCATCGGTGCTTCTCTTTCCCGTCTTTACCAATCAAAACAGCGGTATGTGATCCTTTCGGGATCTCGTAAATACTGGTGACTGCTTCTAAGTTAAACTCTTCTTCTAACCAAGTTGGGACTGTGTAACCACTCTCAGCAATAACCATAATGACGACATCTCGTTCGTCCAATTGACAGTTATTGAGCAACACTTCATTCAGAAACTCTTTAACGATTGAATCTTCCTTTGGAGCGAAATAAATCACACTGCGGTGTGGCAAAGGCTTTGAGTGAGAATAAGCGGGGTAGGCGAGTACTGAATTGATGGTTAAGCTCATGATTATTACCGTGCTGATGGTCAGTAGTTTAAGCAAACTAAACCAGCTACCAGAGTTTGATGGTTGATTTAAAGTTTGCATCGCTTTGGTTGTGTCGATGCTTACGATCGAATTGTGTGTTTGTCGGTGCAGCATTGCCAACCTCCCTTTAAAAACTCTAAGCCTGAGTACGATTTGAACGCTACGTAAAGAAGAAGGTGAAGATCAGAACCACCTAAGAAACGCTCAAAACAAATCCACTTACAATAAGCATAGTTAGGATTACGTAAAGACACTTAGCTTTACGCTAAAGATATTAGATTTACGTTAACGATAGCTGGCAGGTTCATTTTTATTGAGTAAAGCGACTCGCATTTTACAATTGAATAGAATAGGGTATACGGAAAATCTAAAGGTATGAATTTATGGAAAACATAGCAATTTTGGTCGACGTTCAGAACGTTTACTACACGACGCGCGACAAATACCGTTCTAACTTCGACTATAACCAGTTTTGGTATGTTGCCACGGAAGGGCGTAACGTTATTGCAGCTAATGCTTACGCAATCTCAAGCCAAGATCCAAAGCAGCGTCAATTTCATCATATCCTTCGTGGTGTGGGTTTTAATGTGAAGTTAAAGCCGTTTATTCAGCGTCGAGATGGCAGTGCAAAAGGCGACTGGGATGTGGGTATTGCGCTAGACGCGATAGAACTTGCTGAGACGGTTGATACGATTGTTTTGGTATCAGGGGACGGTGATTTCGAAATCCTTGTAGAGCGAATCAAAGAGCGCTTTGGCAAACCTGTTGAAGTGTATGGTGTTCCGGGGTTAACTGCTCAAAATCTTATCGATTCTGCCTCAAAATTTGTACCGATTGAAAAAGATTTTCTTCTATAGAGGAAATCGGGCACTTTATAATTGAAATCAATAATAACGATAATTAGAATGCAAACAGTTCTTATTTATCGGTATGTGTAATGTCTCGCGTTTTAGTTGTTGATGATGATATTCAGTTGTGTGAATTACTGGGTGAAGTGTTAGAAAATGAGGGGTATCACGTTGATACTGTTCATTGCGGTGAATCCGCGCTTGAGTTTATTCAAACTCATCCTGTCGATTTGGTTCTACTCGATGTAATGCTTCCGAACCTAAGCGGCATTCAAGTAGCAAGACGTATTTGTCAGCGTTTTGCTACTCCTATTCTTATGCTAACCGCACTTAACGACGATGCCTCAATGCTCGATGGCTACCAAGCAGGCGCCGACCAGTACATCGCTAAACCTTTTAATGTTCCTGAACTCTTAACCCGTATTAAGGTGATCTTGCGCCGAGTGGGTTTTGAACGCCAAAGACAATCTTTAGCTTCGTCTAATCACGGCTTGTGTGAACAACTCTCTCGTTTGCCATTAACTGGCACTGAAAAAGACTTGCTTGATTATTTGGTCAAAAATGACGGTATTGTCGTCTCAAAATCTGATCTGCAAATCCATGTACTCAAGAAAGAACTGTGTCCTTTCGATCGTAATTTAGATATGCATATCAGCAATATACGTAGAAAGCTCGTTCAGGCCGGTTTGTCTAAACAACATATAAAAACCGTTCGTGGTAAAGGTTACAGTTACCTAGAGTCGGTCGGAGCATGAGTAAAAAACTGCTGCGATGCCCTTATTTTATTACTAAACGTAAAGACGGACTCACTTTCCAATTGTTCAGTTACCTGACCGTCATTTTGGTGAGTATTTTGATCCTGCAAGGTGTTGCTGAAAGAGCCTTGATGAAAGCGCTGCTTAAAGTGCCAGAATCGGTAAAAGCGGAAATGCTCGACCTTGCTTACCAAGCGAATGTGTTGATTGAAGAAGGGGACATGGATGAACTTGCGGACTGGGGTAATGCTCAGCAGTATTATCTGTTCGTCATCGATAAAGACAATCGCCCGATCACACATCGTCACATGCACCCGCATTTTGAATTTAAGCTCAAATACTTAAGAACGTTAGATCACCAACTTAGTGATCGTGTGAGTAAGCCGATCTTCGGTCTACCACTAGATAACGGTAAAACACTGGTTATCCAACTACCGCACCAGTTTCACCCCGCAAAATCTTTTGCGCCATACTCCTATATGCTTAAAGCGCTGATTGCATTGGTCGTATTGTCTCTGTTCTCGATTATCATGGCCAAAAGCCTGCAGCAGCCGTTGGATCGATTGAGAGAAGCGAGCCGCAGACTGGCTCAAGGTGACTTCACTGTTAGTGTGGTGTCGGAGCTAAATTCCACCACGCGGGAGTTCAACGAGCTTGCCCACGATTTTGATCATATGACCTTTGAAATTAAATCTCTGGCTGAAAAGCAACGTCGTTTGATTCGTGATGTGTCACACGAGTTAAGAACGCCATTAGCAAGGCAAAACCTCGCTCTGCACCTGCTGCGCAGCAAGGTTGATGATAAAAGCATTGGTTTGCTAGAACGAATGGAAAATGAAACAGAAGAGATGAATAAGCTGGTGGGTGAGATACTTGAATTTAGCCGCTTAGAAACCTCTCGCTATGACTCCAAGTTAAGCTTAATGCACCTTGAGCACTATTGTTCAATGTTGATCGCGCAGATGCAAAACGATTTAAAACCGAATCAAACTTTGATTGGCTCTCTAGAGACACCGACTTCAATGGTTAACGTTGATGAGAGGCTGCTGCTTCGAGTGATTGGTAACTTGGTCGGGAATGCCATTAAATACGCGGGTGAGAACGCTCATGTTGTCGTGACGACATACGAACAGGTCACAGATAAACGTTACAGTGTCATATGTGTAGAAGATGACGGTGATGGCATTCCTCATAACAAGATTGCAGGTATATTCGACCCGTTTACACGAATAGAATCAGCCCGAGACAAACAGTCTGGCGGTTACGGTCTAGGCCTTGCGATTGTTAAAGAAGCGATGGGTGTGATGAATGGACATGTAACTGCTGAGAATAGAGAAGCTGGGGGGCTGAGAGTGAACTTGATGTTCCCAATCGGTGATTAGCTTTCCCTATTGATAATTACCTTAAATTGATAACTGTCCCAACTCAGTAGTACTGACTTAAGCGATACCCAATAAAAACGCCACTGCATCTGCAGTGGCGTTTTTCTTTATGCGCTTTGGTATGGGCTAGGCGTAGCCATTAATTACGCCTGAGCTTGAAGACAAGAGCATAAGATAAGCGAGACTATGCCTGTTGGCGAGCTAGCTTAACTTCTTCTTCTTTCTCACCTGCTGCTGGGTCGTTGAAGCGAGACTCGTCTAGAGCGCCTTCAGACTTAGCAACGATGATAGATACGGCACTATCACCTGTGATGTTTACAGCGGTACGAATCATATCAAGAAGGCGGTCAACACCCATGATTAGAGCAATACCTTCAAGCGGCAGGCCAACTTGGTTCAATACCATCGCTAGCATAACAAGACCAACACCAGGGACACCTGCAGTACCAACAGACGCCAGTGTCGCCGTTAGGATAACCATTAGGTAATCACCCATTGAAAGGTCGATGTTGTACGCTTGCGCGATAAACGCCGTCGCAACACCTTGCATGATTGCAGTGCCGTCCATGTTCACAGTTGCACCTAGTGGTACTGTGAAAGAAGCGACTTTGTTGTCTACGCCCATACGGTTCTTAGCCGTTTCCATAGTTACTGGAATTGTTGCGTTCGAAGATGCTGTTGAGAATGCAAACATGATTGCATCTTCCATCTTACGTAGGAACGTAATCGGACTAAGACCTGTGAATCCTTTAAGCATCGCACTGTAAGTCACCAAGCCATGCAACAGCAGGGTACCAGCAAGCACTAAGAAGTATTCTGCTAGGTTCCAAATTGCACCTAAGCCAAGGCCAGAGAACAGTTTCGCCATCAAGAAGAATACGCCGTAAGGAGCAAGGTTCATTAGTAGCGCAACTAGCTTCATGATCACTTCGTTTAGATCAGAGAAAACTGCAGCGATACGTTCACCGGGTTTGCCCGCTGCACTGATTGCGATACCAAACAACACTGCAAATACGATAACTTGTAACGTTTTGCCCTCAGCCATCGCCTGAATAGGGTTGGTTGGGAACATGTCGATGATTACTTGGCCCAGAGAAGGGGCATCCGCTGATTTGAAAGAGCTCGCAGCAGTAAGATCCGCACCAGCTCCAGGTTGGAACAGGTTACCGATAGTTAATGCTAGAGTGATGGCAACGGCAGTAGTACCGATATAAAGTGCAAGCGTTTTGCCACCCATACGGCCAAGAGTTGATAAGTCTTTAAGAGAACTTGTACCGCACACTAGTGAAACGAAGACTAGAGGCACAACAAGCATTTTTAAACTGGCGACAAAGATTTGTCCGCCCACTTCAAAGAGTCCGTTAACGATGTAGTTGTTAACAAATCCGTTGTCTGCAAAAAGGGATTGAATGGCGAATCCCGTTAATATACCTACGACCATACCGAGGATTACTCGACCAGTCAGAGACATAGGTTTCTTGGTATTCATTTAGAACACTCCTTATTATTTATAACTTTGATACCTTTTCAAAGTGAGCAGGAGATTAGCAGTCGGATAATCAATTCGAAAAACAAAAAATGAGTTTGGAATTATAGATGTGATCAAAATCACTGATAATTGTGTAAATTAAACAAATAAAAACAAAATAATTCACTATTAATTTACATCTATCGAGGGTTTTATACATAAATTTGTCGTTTCAAAGGTAGTAAATAAGAAGAGATGATTTTCTTATCAATCTTCACGTCTTCAATTGACTGAACAAATACCGTTGTTTCAAAAAATTCGGTGAAGATAACCAGTCGATTTACGTCCATGAGCCTTAACTATTTGTATTGAATGGTTTTGTTGAACTCCTCAAATATGACTCACCGACAGGCCTTTACAAAACTTTACGAATGCAAAGAATGTAAATTCAATGCAAATGGTAATAGTTATCACTTATATTCACTCCCGAAATAATTCAGTGGTACCGGCAACGGTTCAGCGAACACATCGAATAAATAACAAAGTGTTCGTCTAAAAGAATAAAAGCGGAGTAAAGGACATGTTTTCAAAGAGCCCATTGGCTTTAGTGATCGGCGCAGTATTAGCTTCACCAGCAGTATTGGCAGAAACAGTAAAAACAGACGAGCATATGGTTGTTGAAGGTCGTGACTACGGTTATAAAGCCGACACGAACACAACAGCAATGCGCATGGAGGCGACTCAATTAGAGACTCCGGGACAAGTTTTAGTAATCGATGAGCAAATCATCGATGAACAGCGTGCAACAACGCTTGGTGACGTGCTTAAGAATGACGCGAGTGTAAGTGCTGGCGGTACAAGCCGTAACCGTGAACGTTTCTCTCTACGTGGTTTCTCGGTAGAAAGCTCTTCGGGCTTCCTTAAAAATGGCCAGCAACATTGGTCTCACTACCGTCAACCAATCGAACTGCTAGAGCGTGTTGAAGTACTAAAAGGACCTTCTGGTCTTCTTTACGGTATTTCTGCACCAGGTGGTTTGATCAACATGGTAAGCAAAAAGCCAACTTACGATACGCAAGTAAGTGTTAGCCAAGATATTGGTTCTAATGACCATTCTCGTACAACGGTAGACGTAAGTGGCGCTTTGAACGACGCTGAAACTCTACGTGGTCGCGCGATTCTATCTAAAGAAAGCTACGGCTCTTGGAGAACTTATGGTGACGGAACTGAACCACAAACAGAACGTTTTGTTGGTGGTGTATTCGTTGATTACGATGTAACTGAAGACGTGACAGTTTCTGTTCATTACGACAAAACTAACGACGAAGGTAGCGTAGATTCTGGCGCTTTATACACGCTAGACGGCAACCGAGTAGGTAGCGACAAGCACATCTGGGATGCACAGTGGTCACAGATCGAGAATGATGTTGAGAACGTTGGTTTTGATATTGCTGCTAACCTGACTGATACATGGTCATTAAAAACAGGTTTCAATTACCAAGATTTCGAACGTATTGATATGGAAAGCTACCCAAGCTTTTCAAATATGAATCCTGATGGTACGGGCACCGTGACTCAAGGCGGTAACTACCGTCATGATAAATGGCGTTTCAGAACGGCTTACGTTGATCTAACAACAACCGCTGATCTTGCGGGCACAGAGCACCAACTATTATTCGGTGCTAACTGGTTAGGCTACAGCTATTACCGTGGTATGGATCGCTTCAGCAGCGCTGAATACGCACCAGATGCAACAGTACCAGCGCCGTCAGTGGGTCCAACATCGCTAGGTAAGATGAGTACTTACGATACTTGGGGCTTCTACATCCAAGATTTGATTACTATTAATGATGAATGGCAAGTTCTTGCGGGTGCTCGTTTCGACCGTAAAGTAAGTGATGGCGTAGCAGAAGAAAATGTAGCGCCTAAGCTTGGCCTGATTTACCACCCAGCATCAAACGGTAGTATCTACGCTTCTTACTCTGAAAGTTTCGAACCACAAGGTGTTGTGTCTAGCGGAAGCCGCAACTACACCAACGATGGCGAACTTCTTGACGCAGCAACGGGCGTGTCTTACGAAGTCGGTACTAAGTGGGAACTGATGGACGAACGTCTATTCGTTTCTGGTGCGGTATTCGATATTACCCAAGAAAACATTTCAATGGATGTAGAAGACACTTCATCAGGCGATTGGACGAAGACACAAGGTGGCGAACAAGTTCACCGTGGTGCTGAGCTAGCCGCACAAGGCTTTATTTCAGAGCGCTTCTCAATGTCTGGTTCTGCAATGTACTTAGATGCTGAAATCACGAACCATGAAACATATGAAGGTAACCGTCCAGTTGACGTACCTGAGTTTGCAGCAAGCGTTTGGTCTACCTATGCAGCAACAAACGAAGTTGATGTGAACCTGGGTCTTATCTACGAAGGTTCTCGTTACGGCGATAGCGCGAACACATTCAAGAAAGACGGCTACGCACGTGTAGATATGGGTGCTGCATACACGCTTAAGTACGACGATTCTCTTGATTTCGTAGCGCGTCTAACAGTCGAGAACGTATTTGATAAAGAATACCTAGCGGGTGGCGGTTCAACATCTTCAAACCACCAATTTGCTGAAGACGTAGTAATCGGCGAAGGCCGTAACTACATGGCGACTTTACAGGTAAAATACTAATTTGTTAGTAGGGTACTATTGTTAGCCTAAATACTAAGGGGAAAGTTTCGGCTTTCTCCTTTCGTGATTCTGCTATTCAGTAAAATATCCCTAGTAATGCGAGTGACTTTTAATGATAATGAGAGTGCTTATCAATAATAGTATTTATCAATAAAATGTATCTGACCTTCTTCTATAGTAAATGACTACAATTATGAATCTTTTAAAAACTAGCCTAGCGCTTGCCATCAGTTTGGTTGCAACGTCTTCTATGGCAAACAGCTTGGATCAAGCTCAATCAATTCAAAACAAGACCAATAACGCGTCGGCTTCGAGCCAAAAGGTTATTGATAAAAGCTCACAAGCGACTTTAATGCTGCAAGCTGAGATTGAGCGTCTGCAAGAAGAAGTTAAAAACCTAGAAATCTATCACGATCACCTTGCTGCATTAGTTGAGAGCCAAAACCAAGAAGCTCAAAGCATTGAAGAGCAGAACGAAGAAATCAAATACACACGCCAAGGTGTTGTGCCATTGATGTATCAAATGATCGATGGTCTTGAACAGTTGGTAGAGAAAGACGTGCCGATTAAGAAAGAACAGCGTCTAGAAAGAGTAGAAAAGCTACAAGCAATGATGACTCGTGCTGATGTGAGTGATGCTGAGAAGTATCGTCGTATCCTGGAAGCTTACCAAATCGAGATGGACTACGGCATTAAGTTGGGTGTTTACCAAGGTCGTGTCGCATTGGCGAGTGATAAAACAATCGAGGCAGATGTTCTGCACTTAGGTCGTATCTCTTTAGTTGCTCGTAACCTAAATGGCAGCCAATACTGGGCTTGGAATCAAACAGAAGCTCAATGGCAAGAACTTGATTCTTCTATGAAGTCTGAGCTAGATAAAGCGTACGATATTGTTGGCCAACAAGCTGCCCCAAGCTTGATTACTTTACCTGTTTCTTTAATTGTTGCGGAGGTTAAGTAATGAACTTAAAATCATTAGCAGCATTGCTTTGCATTACATCACTTTCATTTTCTGCTTTCTCAGCTTCAGACTCAACGGCTCAGCTCGTTAACAAAGCAAAATCAGAAAACCGTACTCAAGCTTCTCACAACGTTGTTCGTGAAGCTGACTTCAAAAAGACTGAACAAGAGCTTAAAGCGATCAAAGCAGAGCTTGAAGCGAAACGTACATCGGTTCAAAACGCAACAGACGTTCTTACTCAAACCTTCAGCGATAACGAAAACAAACTTGCTCGTTTAGAAGAAAAACTGCGTTTAGAAACGGGTAGTCTTGGTGAGTTGTTCGGTGTCGTTCGTCAAAACGCGAAAGAACTAGGCGCAGAGCTTAGCTCAACAGTAAACAGCGTTGATCGCGCTGAGCACACAGCAACCGTTGAGCAAATTATCGATGCTAAATCCCTGCCATCAATGCCACAGCTTTCTGGTTTGTGGATGAGCATGGTTGAGCAGATTCAAGCGAGTTCTGAGCTTAGCAAATCTCAAATTGCATTCATTAATGGTGAAGGCAATACAAACAAGGTTGACGCTTACCGACTAGGTTCGATTGGTCTTGTGACAGAGCAAGGCTATGTTAACTGGAACACTCAGCGTGAAGATGCGATCGCTTACCTTAAGCAACCACAAAATGGTCCAACGTTAGCGTCACTTTCTTCGTTAGCGAATGGTGAAGTATCTAACGTGGTTGTCGATCCTTCTCGCGGGTTTATGCTAGAGCAATTAGCACTTACGCCAAGTTTAACTGACCGTCTACAAGCGGGTGGTGTGGTTGGTAAAGTGATTCTTGGCCTACTAGCTATTGGTCTAATCATCGCATTAGTTCGTGGTGTCTCTCTTGCTATCGCACGCCAGAAAATTCGCGCGCAACTTAAGAACCCTGAGCAAGCGGGTGATAATCCACTAGGTCGTGTTCTTGCGATGTACAACAAGGAACAAAACCAAACGGTTGAAGCGTTAGAGTTGCGACTTTTAGAAGCGGTAGTTGATGAGCAGACTCACCTAGAGAAAGGTCTATCGATGCTTAAGCTATTGGCGGCACTAGCACCAATGTTGGGCCTTTTAGGTACAGTAACCGGCATGATCGAAACATTCCAAGTGATCACTCAGTTTGGTAATGGCGACCCTAAAGTTATGGCGGGTGGTATCTCGATGGCGCTTGTAACTACGGTACTTGGTCTGGTTGCGGCAATGCCTCTTCTACTGGCACACAACATTCTTAGCACTCAAGCAGAAAACATTCGCAATATTCTTGAGAAGCAAGGTATTGGTCTTGTTGCTGAGCAGGCTGAAAAGACCGTTGAATCAAACGCTGTTGTTTCACCAGTTGGGACTGCTGCGTAATGGATATTTTGTCGGGTTCTCTATTACCAGCGAGTTGGTTAACGAGTGACTGGCTGCTGTCTTTATCAAGCTTTATGGAGCAGGGCGGTTTCGTCCTGTGGTGGCTAGCGGCTGTCGTCCTAGTGTATTGGGTGCTTGTGGTAGAACGTGTGCTTTATCTTGCGTTCTACTTTCCTAAGCAACGCCAAGCTTGGATAGCGAAATGGCATGAAAGAGAAGATCACTCTTCTTGGCATGCCAAAGCCATTCGTGAAGGTTGGTTAGGGCAAGCGAGTATCTTGCTTAACCAAAACTTGAATTTTATTAAGCTGTTAGTCGCTATTTGCCCGATGTTGGGCTTGCTAGGCACTGTAACCGGTATGATCTCTGTTTTTGATGTTATGGCGACACAAGGCAGCAGTGACCCTAAATTGATGGCTTCAGGTATCTCGTTAGCAACACTGCCAACCATGGCAGGCATGGTTGCAGCGTTAGCGGGCATGTTCGTTCACGCTCGCTTAGCGAAAGTATGTAACCGCTTAGAATTGAAATTAGAAAAATCTTTAAGGAGTCAACGATGAGACTCGGTCGACGTCATTCTAAAAACGAAGAGGCTCAAATAGACCTTACTTCGATGCTTGATATTGTCTTTATCATGCTTATTTTCTTTATTGTGACCAGTTCATTTGTTCGTGAGTCAGGGGTGGAAGTCAATCGCCCACAAGCTTCTAACGTAGTAAGCCAAAAGGATGCAGGCATCTTTGTTGCGATTACTTCTGCAAACGACATTTTCATCGACAAGCGTGTCGTAGATGTTGAACGTGTCCAAGCGACGTTAGAGCACTTTTTGCTAGAACAACCTGATGCTTCTTTGGTTATTCAAGCGGATGAACACGCTTACAACGGTACTGTTGTTAAAGTGATGGATGCCGCGAAAGGTGCAGGTGTTAAAAACATTGCGCTTGCTGCTGATAAGCGATGATCTTGGAGGATCTTCATAAATGATTCGCCTATTTCTTGCTTTACCGCTAGCGGGCGCGTTGGGCTTAGCGCTGTTTTCTTTCATGGCTTGGATGGTCGATAATGGCCACCAACGTTCACCAGACGATAGCGAGACGTTAAGTTTCAACATGGTAATGGTGGAACAAGAACAAGAAGTTCAAAGAAGACAACGCGCGGTCCCTGAAAAACCAGAAATGCCAGAGCCGCCACCGGAAGCGCAAACGTCTCAGTCACAAGCTGAAGTTACGCCTCTGAATTCGATGTCTTCTTTGCCTGCATTGGATTTGAACACATCCATTGATGGCTTAGCGATTAACGCACCGACATTCTCTGATTTTGGGTCAAACCAACAAGCAATGCCTTTGTATCGAGTAGAGCCTCGTTATCCAGCGAAAGCGCTTAAGCGTGGAGCTGAAGGCCATGTGATTATGTCTTTTACTATCGATGAAACGGGACGTCCAATTGACATTCAAGTCACTGACGCAAACCCACGTCGTATGTTTGAACGTGAAGCGATGAGAGCACTTAAAAAATGGAAATATCAACCGAAAGTCGTCGATGGAAAAGCGATAGCTCAGGTTGGTCAAACCGTGAAACTAGAGTTTAAGTTGGCAAAATGATGAAACATATATGGATATTAGTGGGCTTGTTGTTAATGCCCCTTACAACACAGGCACAAGAGCTAACCCAATATACTGCTATTCGTGTTCAAAAGGCGCATAAGCTTGCTCAAGATGAACAGGTTAAACAGGCCATTGACGTACTAGCAGGTTTAGAGCTTTCTAAGGGCTACGATAAAGCGTACGTAGCTCGTATGCTAGGTGTTTTTTACTGGCAAGATGGCAAAACCGATAAGGCGATTAAGCAGCTTACATACGCCGTCGATACCAATTTGCTGGTGGATGAACAAGCTTGGATAACGAAGCGTATGCTTGCGGATCTGTTATTAAACGATCAACAGTTCAAAAACGCGCTTCCACATTACTACGAGTTAGTAAAAACAGCGCCAGAGGCAGAAAAGAAAGACGTGCTTTGGATGCGAATTGCACAAGCGGAATACCAAATTGAAAACTGGTCGAAAGTCCTAGTGGCCATCGGTAATCGAGACAAATTCAATTCAAAAGCAGAGTTGTCGCCTCTATCGCTAAAATTGGGCGCACAGCTTCAGTTAAAACAGTGGAAGCAGTCTATTCCGACACTGGAAAGTCTCATTGAACTTCAACCAGAGAAAGATAACTGGTGGCGTCAACTTGTCGGTATTCAGCTAAGATTGGAACGTAATCGTGATGCATTGAACACGTTAGCACTGGCTGATTTACAAGGCGTTGAGCTTAAAAATTCGGATCGCCGTTTATTAGCACAGCTTTACGCGAAACGCGGCATTCCAGAACGAGCTGCTGAAGAAATAAGTAAGTTAGATGACGCGAACAGCGATGTTCAACTTCTGGCTGAGCAAGCAACCTACTGGCAGTTAGCGAAAGAGTGGGACAGTGCTATTGAAGTGTGGACGTTAGCGTCTAGAAAAGACACGCAATATCATTGGAATGTGGCTCAGTTACTGGTTCAGCAAGGTTACTACGATCGTGCTCTGGTTGTTTTGGATAAAGTGAAAGACAAGAACAAGCAAGCTGATGTTGCTTTAGCGAAAGTACGTTCATGGTACAAGCTAAAGAATCTTGATAATGCTCTTGCTCAAGCGAAACGTGCGAACAACATTGAGCCTTCTTCTGAGGCAAAAGGTTGGATTAAATATCTGACTCAGCTAAGAACAGTGAGTGATAACGGCAACGTCTAACTGCGAATAGCACAACAGAAGACAAGAGAAAGTAATATAGAGAAAAGGGTGTCATTTGATGGTTCAAATGACACCCTTTTTAATTTTGGCGGTTAAAGCTTTTTGAACTTTATCGTTCCAATGCGGCAGTTAAGGCTCGCACATCGTGCCGCTGGACGTAGCACTTTGAATCACGCCGCTGGTATCAGCAACACAATTAATGGTGCAGTCACGATAAGGGTTTTTGAATGCGTGTACTGTATAACCATTGTCTAACGGTTTCTTGGTTTCAATCCAAGCATAGTTTCGAGACGCCCAAAAACTGATAGGGCGTGACCGTTCGGTGAGATAACGTTCTTGTACATCGGTTATGTCTGAACCGATGTATTCTTGAATATGTTCTTCCGTGCTGATTATTTGGCTGGTGCACGCCGTCACTAGCGCAGCAAAAGCCAAAACAAAAATACGCATTTCAAATCCTTTTAAGCTTCATTAGCTATCATCAAACCAGTGATCAAATAGTCCCAACTTTCTATCCTTAAAGCTACGACTGTTACCTTAAACCCATCTCAATCAAGCATGTTGAGATTGAGCTTTTTTGAGCTTTGACCCTGTTATCAATAACCTCTAATAAAACGAATCAAATCCCTTTAGTACACGTTAGCAAGAATATGCATACAGTTCGATTACTTCCCATGTAATGTTATGTAAATTTCCTTACGCCACTCGGCAAACGTAAACAATGTAAATTGAATGCCAATACGAATGATTATCAACTAAATTGTCGCCATAAAATTTATAGGTATTGGTTTGTATGTCGTTAAAAAGTAGGGCGGTTCAGTCATGGGCTCGTCGACTTCATGTTTATATTTCTATGGCGCTTCTGTTCGTGGTTCTTTTTTTCTCAGTAACCGGTATCACCCTGAACCGACCTGAGTTATTTGAATCAAGCCAACCCAATATCCAACGCTCTACGCTAACGCTTCCTACAAGTTTATTTACGGTTCAAGACGGACGTTTAAAAGCTGACGAGACAGCCTTTGAAACGTTTCTGTTCGAAGAAGCCAACCTCTCCGGCGTTCCTTCTGGTTTGGACATCTATGCAGAGATTGAAGATGGTGAGTTGCTCATCGGTGAGGTATCTATGGACTTCAAAGGACCCGGCTACAACGCTTCCGTTTTTGTTGACGTTACGTCTGAGTTTGTAGAAGTCGAAACCACTAATTACGGCGTTATCGCATTGTTGAACGATCTGCATAAAGGTCGTAACAGCGGTGAAGTATGGAAATGGTTTATCGATATCACTGCGCTATTGATGATCTTCTTTGTGCTTACTGGCGTGTGCTTACTGTTACCTAAGAAAAAGACGCTTAATACTTCCATCAAATGGACGGTGTTTGGGTCTGCAATCTCATTGGTTATCTATTTTGTCGCCGTGCCTTAACGCTTGATTCGATTGATGAATCGGATTGAAGAGCGAACTTAAGGTTAAACGGATTTAAAAGGTTGTTAAAAATGAACTGGAGCAAGGCGCTTCTTGCTTTATCTCTTTTGCCAAGCCTAGGTATGGCACAAGCGATTCCTGATACGGCAAAACTGGATGTCAGCTTTGAGCTTCCAAAGATTGATACCTCTATGTATGCACGTCCTTATGTGGCGGTGTGGGTAGAGAATAGCGAACGAAAGTCAGTGAAAACCATCGAGCTTTGGGTCGGTAAAGACGAATGGCTTAAGGATCTGCGCAGCTGGTGGAGAAAGGTTGGCCGTTACGATCGTGAACTGGTTGATGCTGTGACGTCTGCAACACGTCCTGCTGGCCAGTACCGTTTCGTGTGGGATGGTAAGAGCGACAGCGGTGAAACGTTAGAACAAGGCGAGTACACGGTTCATATCGAAGTGGTTCGTGAACACGGTGGCCGTAATTACCTTCGCCAAAAAGTATCACTCGCAGATTCAAACATATCTTACGAATTAAAAGCAACGGAAGAGACGGGTGAAATCACCCTGAACTACATCGCTAAATAGTAAGTGCGAACAGTAACTAGTAAGTGCGAACAGTAACTAGTAAGTACGAACAGTAACTAGTAAGTACGAACTAAAACCAAGCTGAACAGAATAGACAGTGGTCATCGTAGGCTCAGATAGAGCGACACGGCTAACAATTATGAATAATGGAATTGAACATGATGAAACAGACAAAAATCAAAGCACTTGCTCTAGCGGGTGTGATGGCATTCGGCCTAGCAGCAACGACAACGGCACAAGCTCACCCACGTTGGATTTTGCCATCTCACTTTACTGTATCTAAAGAAGGTGGTGATTGGCTAACGTTCGATGTTACTGCGTCTCACGGTACGTTTGTTTTTGATAAGCCTGCTGGCAGCGAAAATGCTCATGTCATCATGCCAGATGGCCGCAGCGAGCGTCCTAACTTCGTTATTCGTGGCAAGCGTCGTTCAATCTTCGACTTCTATTTTGAAGAAGAAGGTACACACAAAGTGGCGATCAACAACCAGCCGTCTTACTACACGCAATACAAAGCGGGTCGCCGTGACACGGTGAAGTGGATTAAAGCAAACAAAGCTGAGCGTGACTCAGTTCTACCTGAAAAGTCACGTGACGTGGTAACGCAGATCAGCTTCACTCGTGCAGAAAGCTACATCACGGTAGGTAAGCCAACGGATTCAGTGTTCAAAATTGAAGGCAAGCTTCTAGAAATGAAGCCTGTGACACACCCTTCAGATATCGTTGAAGGCGAACCTGTGACATTCCAGTTCTTCTACAACGGTGAAATCCAGAAAGACGTGAAAGCGGAGATTACTCGTGAAGGTACGCTTTACCGCAACCACCAAGAGCAGATTGATGTGGTGAGTGATGAGAACGGTGAAATCACGTTTACTCCAGACGTAGCAGGTCGTTACGTAATGAAAGCGAACTACAAAGGTGAGTTGATTGACAACCCACTGGCAGACAAAGCAAGCGCGAACGTTCACCTAACGTTCGAAGCGCTGCTTCAATAGTCTGTGATATCGGGGCTAGATCCCTGATTAAGAATCAAAAAAACTTAAGGGCTCATTTGAGCCCTTTATCGCTCAGTTTACTTCTGAGAATTTGCACTGTGGCTAGGGTACGAACCATGACAATAAAAACAAAACTTAACGCTTTAATGACTCCTTGCTTAGCATTGGGACTTGGTTTCGCTGCATTACCTGCGCAAGCACACTTTCCACTGATGAGCTGCTGGTTTGAAGGTAAGACTGTTGCTTGTGAAGCGGGTTATTCGGATGGCAGCAAAGCGATTGATTACGCAGTTGAGATGTACGATTACGAAGACAACTTGATTGCAAAAGAGATGACAGATAAACGTTCTATCGTTGAATTCCCACATCCTGACACTGAGTTCTACCTTGTGTTCGATTCAGGTCATGAGTTTCCAGTTGAAGTTGATGTTGTAGAGATCAGTGAAAAATGATGATTCAAAGCGTACGTGCTGATACGGGCGGCAGAGAGGGCAAATGGGTAGGACTGATCATTGTGTTCATCCTTTGCTTTGCAACTGTCGCAATCCCATTTCATCAGGCTGAATCCCACGTTAAAGCAGTGCTTGATCATCAAATTCTAGTGACTGATGTTGAACAAGAAAACTTGGCGATGCTATCAGAGCTGCGTTTAGCGCATGAAGAAATCCGTGACCTGCGCATGGACTCAGATGGTGAATGGCCGAGTGTTGCATCACTTAAAGATGAATGGGTTGCCCCGTTTGTAGAAGATCAGAGTTGGAAGCGCAAAGGTTCTCATGCTTGGGTACTGGACGAGCGTGGTTATTACTTTTCTACTCCAAGTGAACAAGCTACGCCTACCGATCATGGTTTTGCGGATTCCTTTATTTTAAATGCGAACAGCGTTTCTCCTGAAATCTGGATCTTCTTGGGCGGTGTAGCGAAACAGCCCGCTACTTTTGACCAACACACGCTAGAGTCTACGGGTTGGAAAATGGTCGTGAACGAATCAGAAATTGAACAGCATCATGAAAGCGATGCTCACTAATAATAAGAGAATTACTATGCGAATTATGACTCTGTTCATGTCGTTATTAGCGGTGTTCATGGCACCCAATGCATTGGCAAAAGAATATAAGATCGACAGCAACAAGCTGACGATTGGTATCACGCTTCAACCTTACTACAGCTACGTAAAAGCAGTAGTAGGCGACAAAGTGAACATCCTTCCTTTGGTTGATGCCGGCTTTAATCCGCATAACTACTTGCCACAACCGAACGACTTGAAGAGATTGAGCCAGATGGACGCCATCGTGGTAAACGGTATTGGTCACGATGACTTCGCGCTTAAAGTGATTTCAGCCGCGCAACGTGATGACCTAGTCGTGATCGAAGCAAACAAAGAAGTGCCTCTACTTCCTGCTCTTGGTCAGTCTGTTGGTCAAGGTGCCGTTAACCCACATACCTTTGTTGGGCTTTCGACAACAATTCAAAAGGTTTACACCATCGCGAGTGAGGTCTCTAAGCTCGACCCTGACAACGCGGCTTTTTATCGTAAAAATGCACGTAAATACGCAAAGCAATTTCGCTTTATGAAGCGCGATGCGATGTTGTCATTAGGTGAGCTAGATACATCAGGTATGAAGGTAGCGACTACGCACAATGCGTATGGCTACATCCTTCAAGAGTTTGGGGTGGATGTTGCGGCGGTGATTGAGCCTGCACACGGTGTTGAACCAAGTGCGAGCCAGTTGCAAGAAACGATCGAAAAGATCCGCGCATCGGGCATTGACGTGTTGTTCTACGAGCTAAACATGCCAAACCGTTTTGTTGACACGATTGAAGCGGAAACGGGTGTTCAGCTTTACCGTTTCTCTCACATGACGCATGGCGAATATGAAGACGACAAAGTCGAAGTTGAGATGCAGAAGAATCTCGAGACATTAATCGAAGCAATGAAATTTGCGGCGGCGAACCAAGCTAAAAGCGGGAACGCATAATGTTAGGTCCATCAATCTCAATTAATAAACTCGGTCTGCAATACGATAACAACGTAATTCTTGATGATATCTCGCTCGAACTTAAAGCGGGTCAGTGCCATGTGATCATGGGGCCAAACGGCGGAGGCAAAACCTCTTTGCTGCGCTCTGTTCTTGGTTTGACGCCTTTCTCTGGGCAAATCAATATTCATTGGCCAGAAAAGCCAAGTATTGGTTATGTTCCTCAAAAAGCGACCTTCGAATCGAGCTTGCCTTTGACGGTCATGGATTTCGTGTTGCTTAACCAAACTCGAATTCCGCTATTTTGGCGTCGTAAGTCTAAGCAATTGGATCTTGCACTCGCGCAATTGGATCGAGTGGGTATGGCGACACGTAGCGATCGCCGTATGGGACAGTTGTCGGGTGGTGAGCAGCAACGTGTGTTGTTTGCTCAAGCGCTATTGGATAACCCAAGTCTATTGGTGTTGGATGAACCAACGACCGGTATGGACGAGCAGGGCGTTCGTTATCTTGAATCGCTGATTCGTGAATGTGTTGACGAGGGTCGCACGATCCTTGCGGTTCACCACGATGTAACCGCAGTACGTCGCCTTGAAGCCAATGTACATGTTGTGAATCGATTCTTGGTTGATAGTGGTCCACACGAACAGGTACTACATCCAAGTAAGATTGAAAGCTTATTCCAGCATTACAGCAGTGGTGCTGCGATGAACAAACCGAAGGAGGTTGCGTAATGGATTGGCTACGACAACTTGCCGTAAGTGGTGTTGAAGCGGGTTGGTTATCTGACAGCTTCATGTATGCGTTCATGGTCAATGCACTGGTTGCTGCATTGTTACTGGGCCCGTTACTAGGTGGCCTGGGTACTTTGGTGATTGCTAAGCGTTTGGCTTTCTTCTCTGAAGCGGTAGGCCACGCGGCATTAACCGGTATCGCTATAGGTGTGTTGCTTGGCGAGCCACCAGAAAACCCAATTATTGGTCTGTTTAGCTTCTGTATGATCTTCGCGCTGCTTCTTCATTTTGTAAGAAACAGAACCAATGTGCCATACGATACTTTAGTTGGCGTTTTCCTTGCTTTAGCACTGGCAGTGGGTGCGGCATTGCTGATGTACGTGGCGCGTAAGATCAACATCCACATGCTTGAGAACGTACTATTTGGTCCGATTTTGACGGTAACAGACCAAGACTTAGCGATTCTCGCAGGCAGCTGCGCGATCATTATTTTGCTCTTGATACCGACGTTCAACCGTATTCTTCTAACCTGTATCAGCCCTGATATTGCCAAGGTTCGTGGTTATAACACCAGTTTCTACGACTACTTGTTTGTCATGATGATCACCTTAGTGACGATTGCAGCGGTGAAGATCGTAGGTGCTGTTCTGGTTGGTGCATTATTGCTGATCCCAGGTGCGACAGCTCGCTTGCTAACTAAACGCATGGGCAACTTTGTATTGCTGTCGGCATTACTGGCAACAGTCGCGTGTTTAGTTGGAACCGTCTTACCTATGGAATTGAAACTACCAGTACCTTCGGGCGCTTCGATCATCATCGTTTCAGCGACATTTTTCCTAGCGGCAACGCTATACCGGATTATAAGAAAGGCATAATCATGACCTCTTTAATTAATCGTATCTCAAGAACAGTGAAGGCTATTACTAAAGTTGGTGCCGTTAGCAGCCTATGGTTGGCCGGCTCAATGGTGTCTATCAGTGCTAATGCCGAGGATATCCTTACCAGTACGCCTGTGACTTATGCTTTGGCGACAGAGCTAACCAAAGGCACAGACATTACCACCGAATATCTGCCACCAAAGCGCTACGGCATTGATCGTCTGCCAAACTGGTTTGGTACTAAAGGCGCAAGCAAAGTCCTTCAATCCGGCGAAAAGGCGACCGTAGCATTAACGCTGTCATCTATTTGGCAAGCTGATCCTACATTTGTATACGCAAGACAGGGCAATATCCGTTTGGTTGAAGTGGATGCGGCTCAAGCGATTACACCGCGCGCGCAAGGTGTAGCTGCGCTGACGTTATCAAATGGTGAAGTGTCTAAATACGCGTGGTTAAACCCAACCAATCTAACGCGTATGGCGGCAATTGTGGCTGATGACTTTAAGTTGTTGTGGCCGGCGCAAGCTGAGAACATTGATAGCAACCTACAACGCGTGATGCTTGATGTTCGTGAACTGATTAACAAGCAACAAGCGGTGTTATTGGATAACGACGTAGATTCAGTATTGTTGCTTTCAGAAAGTTTGGAAGATTTCGCCTCTGGCAGCCAACTGTTTGTTGAAGAACGCATGTTCAAAGCTGAACTGGAATGGACAGTTCAAGACAAAGCCAAACTCAAAGCGATGTTTTCAGAAGACGATGCACTATGGTTAGTCACAGCGAAAAAGCCAAGCAACTTGATTAAATCATTGGTACCGAATGAGCGTATCTTAGTGGTTGATTCAGTTGACCGCTGGGGACGAGCGGGGATTAATGCTCAAGCACCGTTTGCACGCTGGGAAGTTCAGCCTTTCAAAGGCTAAGTGGCTAAAATAAGTTAGCTAATAAACCACGTAATGAAAAAAGTACGATCAAAAAAGCAGCCCAATTATAGGCTGCTTTTTTTGTTCTTGTCTGTTGGCTCTGAAAAGAGTGTCAGACAAGAGGACTGCGAGTATAAACTTACTCTGCAGCTTTTGTCTCTTCAGCTTCAACCGTTGCTTCTACTGAACCTTCAGCTTGCTCTTGAGCTGCTTTCGCTTGTTCTTCAGCTTCCATTTTTGCACGGTCAGCTTTAGAGATGTAGCGAGGCTTGTTGCTACTATGCAGTTTAGAATTCGCCTGTTTCTGCTTCTTTTTTAGAATTTGATTGATTTTTTTCTTACGGTTCATTGCTGCATAGCCTTGTATTTAGTTTAGGCGGTGGAGGATAATCATTTTAGCTCTAGAACTCAATATTTACATGGTATTCAGCAAGGAAAATATCACTATGCAGTCAGTCGAGACCGAACGTTTAAGATTAAGAATGATCACACCTCAAGATGCGGCGTTTATTCAACGACTATACAGCTCAGAAGATTTCCTGCGTTACATTGGTGATAAGGAAATCAACGACACTGAAAAGGCTGTCGAGTACATTGAAAACAACATTCTTAAGATGCATGAAGAGAAGGGTGTCTGTTTGTTGATGGTTGAAATCAAAGAAACTTCAACGCCAATTGGTATCTGCGGATTAATAAAAAGAGACACCTTAGCGTCGCATGATATTGGCTACGGGTTTGCTCCTGAGTTTTATGGTCAAGGCTTTGCCCAAGAAGCCGCGGAGGCGATAATTGAACAAGCTAAGCAGAATGCTGATATCGATCATTTAGTTGCCATCACTACCTCTGATAACATTCGAAGTATCACACTACTGACTAAGTTAGGCTTTGTGTTCGAGCGAGTTGAAGATGTGATAAGCGAAAGCGTTAATCTCAACCTGTACGGTTTCTCATTAGGTAATTAAAACATGTTCCAACATAACAATATTCTACAAGGTGAGCTCGCAACGGAGTACAAAACCGTTATTGCGATGGTGCACATCTATTGCAAAGATCACCACGGTGAAGTTCGTCAGAATAACGCGTTATGTGAGGAGTGTGAGCAACTGTTGCGTTACGCCGAAACACGACTGGATAGATGCCCTTATGGTGAAGCCAAACCGACCTGTAATAAGTGTCCGATTCATTGCTATAAGCCCGATCCGAAAGAGCAGATGCGTTTAGTCATGCGCTATGCTGGGCCAAGAATGTTACTCAAGCATCCGATTTTAGCGATCAGACATTTGATACATGAAAAGCGAAAAGTGTCTGAGAAGCCACTGTCGAATGTGTCGAACCGCCATATCCGAATGAATAAGAAGTAACTGGCGTTTAAAAGTGGTTGCTGAAGAAACGAAAAAGGTCTGATTGCGCAGACCTTTTTGATGTAGATACACTTCCATCTCAGCTTGAATCTAGCCAAGTAGCCTATGCCGCTTGAGGCTCTTCGTAGGTCACCGTTAGGTTGTTGATCCAGCGTCGGCTTAGGTAACGATGAGAACAAATTGCCAGTTTCACCACTTCTTCCACCAACATCAAACCATAGATGTATTTGAAATCCCATCCAGCGACAAACGCGCCGTAAACACATACTGGAATGCCGACCATCCACATTGCGATGAAGTCCATACGAAGGCAGAACGTATTATCACCACCAGCGCGAATGATACCGTTGATGATCACCATGTTCAGCATACGAATCACCACAGCAAAACACATAATGGTCATTGCAGGTGAAGCGAGCGGGTAGAGCGCATCTGTAGAAAGGTTCAGCCATGTTAGAACATGCTCTTTGCCCATAAACAGTAGCAATCCAACAACCGCGCCAAATCCAACGACGGCTTTAATGAATGTCAGCCCCATACTCATAGCGTCATCAAACTCATCACGACCGAGTGAGTGACCAAGCAACACGGAACACGCTACAGAAATACCAAAGAATATCGAGTAACACAGCGACTCAAAAGGCGCGAGCATAGAGAACACAGCAAGTTCCGTTGTGCCCATGTGACCGAAGATCATTTGGTATGCCATAGTACCCATTGCCCATAACACGGCATTCATCGTTAGTGGCAAAGCAATACGACGGTAAGACAACCATAATGACGGACGATGTGGTGAGCTAGGCGTGGTTAACAACCAGTGTTTACGCATGCGCATATAGCCATACATCAAACCCACTTGAATCAAGCGCGCTAAAGTGGTTGCCAATGCCGCACCTGCAACGCCCATCGCTGGAATACCGAAGGCACCTTTAATGAGTACGAAGTTAAGTGCGATGTTGAGGGCAATCGTGACCGCACCAAGCAATAGTGGTGTTACGGTGTCACCTGATGAGCGCATGCTTGCTTCTACCACGACCACAATGTGAGTCAGCAGAAGGACAGGGAATCCATACCACAGGTAAGTCGCGCCAAGTTCAATCACGGTTTGATCGCTGGTCTGCAACATCATTAAAAACTGAGAACCAAGAGTGATGATTGCAGTAACAGGCAGCAGAACTTTTAAGCCAAACACCATTGCGATAGATGATACCGTTCGCGCGCTTTTTCGGTCGTTCTTTCCCCAGTATTGAGCGACTAATGTTCCGTTTGCTGAGGCCAACCCTGCCATAATCATAATAGCAACGAAGTGCCATTTTGATGCAATTCCCACAGCCGCAGCTGCTTCCATACCATAATCACTGACCATTAATACGTCAGCAAGGGCAAGAATAGCGACAAGCGCACTTTGTAAAGCAACAGGTAAACCCAGTTTAACGATACGAGGTAAGATGCTCTCTGGCTTGTTATTCATAGATGAGTTAGGGTTGATGTTAGTTGTCATAAGCTCTCCGATTTATGGCAGAACTATAGTGATTTGAGCGAAGTAACAACATGTTTAAAAAACAACAAAACCTGTGCGAATCCGTCATTGATTCAATGAGACCAAAATCAACTTGGCATGATGATGTTTTTCTCGCTGAACAGTGCAAAGAACGTTTTTTGACCGTTGAAGATATTCCAGAGATGAAAAGCTTTGGTGTCTATATGGGCGGCATGGCGAAGTTATATGATGGCTACTGGGTTGAGCGCGAATCCGTTAATGTTCATACGTTGATTTTCACTATGGAAGGTGGCGGCATTCTAACAACCGCAACATCGGTCCAAGCGATTACACCTTATACACTCGTGGTGCTTCCTGCTGAAACCCCATTTCGTTTTGAACTCGATCCTCAATATAATTATTGGAAAATGGCGTGGATGCTGACGCCTGACACCAAGCAATGGCAGCACATAGCAAGTTTAGGACAGGGGATTGTGCCTTTTGGAGAGTGTGAGCAGATCTGGTCATTAATGAACTTGGTTTACTTTGAGATAGGCGGTAGAGCCAGTTACCGTAAGTTACTCTTGAGTGAAATTATCCGAACATTGACGGGGTTTGAGCCTAAGTCGACCAGCACCACTGCACGTGTTCAAGCGCTCTATAACGAAATTGAAAGTAGTCTGCATCAGCCATGGACAGTGGCAGGGATGGCTGAAAGAGTGTTTATCAGTGAAGAGCAGCTCAATCGAGTCACCAAGACGCTATTTAACCTGTCGCCACGCAGTAAATTGATTCAATTACGCATGGATAAAGCCACCAGCCTGTTGAAATATCAAGATTGGTCAGTTTCTATGATTGCTAATCGCTTGGGCTACAAAGATCCTTATAACTTTTCGCATCGCTTCAAAAAGCATTTCGGTTTATCACCCAGTCAATATCGAAAGAGCCATCGACTTCTTGGTTAGCCTTGCACGATGAAATGAGAAGTGTGGGAGAAGAAGGTTACATATAGGCATGAGTTGAAAAGGGCCCTTCGCTTAGACATAAAGTCTGAACTCGGAGCCCTAATGACACGCATCTAGTGTCTGTCTATTTAAGCTTACTCGCCTGCAATCTGTAGGTGAGAGCGCTTTAGGCTAGCAATCAACATGTAGATCGTTGTAGCAAGTAGAGACGCGAACAGGTAAGTGAACAATCCTGCTTGTGAATCCATAAAGCTGTCTGCAACGATTGGTCCCGCAACAGAACCGATGCTGTAGCAAAGTAGCATGATTTGAGTCACTGACACCAAGTAGCTTGGGTCAAGGTTACGGCAACCTAAGTTAATCGCGATTGGGTATAGCGCAAATGTGGCCATGCCTAATACGAACAAGCTCATGCCTAGTACGTAGAAATCGTGATTGATAGTCAGCACACCAATGCTTGCAACCCCTAGCAGGCAGAACAGAGCCATTAATAACACTTGTCCTACGTGGTGAGATAACCAAGTCACCATCGGCTGTACAGCCATACCACCCATGATAACCAAAGCCATCAAACCACCAATGTCTTCGTGTGCAATGTTACGTTGAGCAAGTTCAACTGGCATCAAGCCGTAAATCGCACCTAGCGTTAATCCGGAAACAATGCAGCCAATTAGCGCGCTGTGGCTTAATTTGCTGATCTGCTTTAAAGACAAAGATTGCGCATCGTGGATCTGTGGTGGAGTTGCTTGTCCGTACATCAGCACAATGATCGCACCAAACAGAAGGGTGAACATTGCGATGAAAGGTACGCCACCAGTAATACCTAGGTAACCGATACCAAGCTGACCAACTGCAGAACCGCCGTACAGTGAACACATGTAGATAGCGAGACGTTTTGCGCGTTGTGACTCGTCGCCGCTCATTAGCCAAGACTCTACAATCACGAAGATACCTGCAACCGCCACACCAGCCACAAAGCGAGCTAGTAGCCATACTGCTTGGTGTGGGATCAATGGCAATACAAGGATCGTTGCGATGAACACACTCAATGCGATGACGAACGCATCTTTGTGGCCAACACGCGCAATGGCACGTTCAATCAATAATGTACCAGCCAGTAGACCTGCATAGAATGCACTCGCCAACCAACTCGATAGATCTTTGTCTAAGCCATACTCAGACAGCATTAATGGTAATGAACTCATTAAGTAGCCTGAAGCGATCGCGTAAAAAGACAATGCAATAACAGGAACAGTTATGCGAGTTGTTGGTTGGATGTTGTCCAATGCAGGAGCCTCTGATAGTAAAAGAAACGATGAATTTTCCGCGACTATGGGGGAGAAACTGAATTGGGTAAAACAAATAAAAATGGTCGTTAAGATAAAAGAAATTTATCGACCAACTAAACTAAAATACGGTTGCGATATTTGGTGGTTTGGCGAGATTTTATGCGGGCAAAAAGTCGTTAAGCCGTTGTTCATTGGTGGTTTAATTTAGAAAAAGATTGCAGCGTGATTGTCTTTTTATGATTTGGATTGAGTGGGATTTTAAGTGTTAGACCGTTTCTTTACGGTATTGACGTGGCGAGTTACCACTCCACTTACGAAAGGCATGACGAAAGTTAGCGCTATCAGAAAAGCCAACTCGTTCAGATATCTCTTCAATACTCATTCGAGTTGAAGAAAGGTAGTGCCGGGAAAGGTGAAAGCGAACATGGTCCAGTATCTTCTGATAGCTTGTATCCGCTGCTTTCAGGTGACGACGCAGAGTTCGAGAAGACATGCCCAGTTCTGAAGAAATGGATTCTATAGAAGGGTAACATCCTGGCCTTTCAATCAGCATCTGAGAGACTTTCTCTTTGAGGCTACTGGGTGCACTGACTTTTGCCAACATGTCATCACACGATTTTAAGCACATCTGTAAAGTGATGGGGTTGGCGGTAGGAAGAGATGAATACAATGTGGTTGCGTCGAACTCCCATTCAAGCCGGTCACTATTGAATTCAACCGGGCAGCGGAAAATCTCTGTGTATAGATCGCCGTATTCAGGTTTTGGATAGGGGAAGCGGATCACTTGAGAAGGAAAGGGCTGCTGTAAGACCTCTTCGCACAAACTGTGTATCGCTGCGAACCAGTATTCACAACAAAAGGGCAGTAAAGAATCGAGTTCGATAAGTTGCTCTGCGCGAAAGTAACCAATGTTGTCTTCTACAGACATGGTTTTCCTGAGGACAGGGCCAGCAAGTTGCAGATACTTAAACCCGATTAAAAAGGCATCGAGTAGTGTTTCGCTGCTAAACACCGCATAACCGAGCACGCCGAAATCGCTGAACCTCGCTTGTTGGCCAACTTTAAGCCCCAATCCGTCTTCGTTGGAATTCGCTAACGCATTACTGAACACAGCAAGCTTTTGCGCCAAAGTGATGTGTGTATCGGGTGTGTTGAGTTGGAGAGCATCGATGTTACTGCCTTCGAGCAACTCTTCGATACTGAGAACAGGCGACAGGTAACGATGCAGCAACTGAAGATCCAGAATGCCGAATGCTTGCATGTCGGGTTCGTAAACTGCGGTGTATTCCATAAGCTGCCTCTTGTTGAATATCGATATCTTAACCGAACTTTTAACATTTACGCCTGTTGCTTGTTCTCACTTTCGCAAGCTTGTTCCAAATTTTGGTTTATGTGTGCAAGGTTTTATTGGGCTAGCGCAGGCTGTGTCCGAATATCACCGGTTTTTGTCTTTTTGAAACCTGTTCGAAATGTTATCGAAATGTTGTAATTTATTGGGCTGCACATTGGAGCGTCTCAAACATTTTGCTCAATAACGACTCTTATCTACATGACACACCAATGTGCAGGCTCGTGATGACAAGAAAGAGACTTATTACAACGATTAGAACGTCTACGGTGACCGTCACAAACAGGTCTAAGCCGCACAAGGAGATCATGGATGCACAATCTTGCTGTTAATTTGGAGCGTAGCGCTTCGCTTTTTCCAACTAAAGCCGCTCTGCGTATGGGATCGGATGAAATCAGTTTTTCTCAGTTAGAACAACTTTCTGGAAACGTGGCTGCTAACTTAAAAAGACTTGGGTTGCAGAACGGAGATAAGGTAGCGTTGTCATGCCCGAACGTGACTTACTTTCCGATAGCCTATTACGGGATTCTAAAAGCGGGTTGTGTAGTCGTGCCTTTGAACGTGCTATTCAAGGCCAGAGAGATCGCTTATCACCTTAATGACTCTAACGCGAAGGCCTATTTATGTTTTGACGGCAGTGAAGAGCTTCCCATTGGTCGCTATGGTTTACAAGGTTTTGAGCAGGCAAACCACTGTGAACACTTTGTCGAGATGCCTATCCCAACAAACACAGACACTACTTTAGAAAGTAATGAGGAGCATGAATCAATCGCTGATTGGTTGGCACAACCTTTTACTCCTTTTGAGTCTGTGGCTTGTCATGGCGATGATACCGCTGTGATCCTTTATACCTCTGGCACGACGGGTCAACCAAAAGGGGCTGAGCTTTCCCACACCAACATGCAAACCAATGCGATGTCGTCACAGTATCTAATGAGATTGGAGTACAGCGACACCACAATGGCTACACTGCCTTTATTCCATAGCTTCGGTCAGACGGTGATGATGAACGCGAGTGTGCTAACAGGGTCCACCATGGTGTTGATTCCTCGTTTTGAACCGTCATTGGTTATTGAACAGATCATTAGCCATAAAGTCAGCGTGTTTGCGGGTGTTCCTACTATGTATATCGCGCTATTAAAGGCGGGAGAAGAGTCTTCTGATAGTTTAGAAAACACAAGCAAACGCTCTGAACAGGTTAAACACAGCTTGAGGTTAGGTGTTTCTGGCGGTGCTTCTATGCCGCTTGAGGTTATACGACAGTTTGAATCTCGTTTTGAATTACCAGTCTTAGAAGGTTATGGGCTCTCGGAAACGGCGCCGGTTGCGACCTTTAATCATATTGATGGCGATCGTTTATCGGGTAGTGTCGGTCAGCCTTTATGTGGCCACCTCATCAAGATTACTGATATACAAGGCAACTCTGTCGCTATGGGTGAACTCGGCGAAGTCTGCATTAAAAGCCCAAGTGTGATGAAAGGCTATTATCAAAGGCCAGAGGCGACAGCTGAATCTATTCGTGATGGTTGGTTCTTAACGGGAGATATCGGTCGCGTCGATGAGCATGGCAATTTGTTCATTGTTGACCGTGTTAAAGACATGATTATTCGTGGTGGGTACAACGTTTATCCACGTGAAGTCGAAGAAGTGTTGATGTGTCACCCCGATGTCGAAATGGTCGCGGTGGTAGGCGAGCATCATGAACATTTAGGCGAGGAGATCCACGCGCATGTGGTTCTTCACGAACATACGCAATGTGATAGTGCCGCCTTGATAGCATGGTGTCGTGAGCAACTCGCCGACTACAAATACCCGCGTAAGGTATTCATTCGTAAAGCCTTACCCATGACAGCAACCGGAAAAATCTTGAAGCGTGAGTTACACCCACTAGAAATAGCGGAGATGGCAAATGGATAGTTATGATTTTATTATTGTTGGCGGTGGTTCAGCTGGGTGTGTGATGGCTTCTCGGCTGTCGGAAGATCCTGATGTGACGGTTTGCTTGTTAGAAGCGGGTGGTAAAGACACCAGCCCATTCATTCACACACCCGTTGGCGTGGTGGCGATGATGCCAACCAAACTCAATAATTGGGCATTCGAAACGGTTGAACAGCCGGGTTTGAACGGTCGTAAAGGCTATCAGCCTAGAGGTAAGACACTTGGCGGTTCTAGCTCTATCAATGCCATGATGTACGCTCGTGGACATCGCTATGACTACGATAGATGGGAAAGCTTGGGCAATGCTGGCTGGAACTATGAATCCTGTTTGCCTTACTTTAAGAAAGCAGAAAACAACGAAGTCCACCAAGATGAGTTCCATGGCCAAGGTGGTCCTCTTAATGTGGCCAATCTTAGATCGCCAAGCCCTATGTTGGAACGTTATTTAACGGCGTGTGAATCTATAGGTGTACCTCGCAATGAGGATATTAACGGCGCTGCTCAGTTTGGGGCGATGCCGACGCAGGTAACACAGCTGAATGGTGAACGATGCAGTGCTGCCAAGGCTTACTTAACGCCAAACCTTTCACGATCGAATCTCACGGTCGTGACTAAAGCCACCACACATAAGGTTTTGTTTGAATGCAAGAAGGCGATTGGTGTTGAATATGGTTCTAGCGGAAAGCGTTATCAGATACGATGCAACAAAGAAGTGATTCTTTCCGCTGGCGCGTTTGGTTCTCCCCAATTGCTGTTACTGTCTGGTGTCGGTGCTCAAACTGAACTAGAGACACATGGAATCGAACAGGTTCATGAATTACCTGGAGTGGGCAAGAACCTTCAAGATCATATCGACTTAGTACATTCGTATAAATGCAGTGAAAAGCGTGAAACTTTTGGTATCTCGCTGCAAATGGCCTCTGAAATGACCAAAGCCTTACCACTATGGCACAAAGAACGCCGCGGTAAAATGAGCAGTAATTTTGCAGAGGGAATAGGCTTTCTCTGTTCCGAAGATCATATCGCTGTACCGGATTTAGAGTTTGTATTTGTGGTCGCTGTTGTAGATGACCATGCTAGAAAAATTCATACCAGTCATGGCTTTACCTCTCATGTCACCTTATTGCGACCGAAGAGCTACGGCACCGTAACGCTCAATAGTAATGATCCCTATGATCCGCCTAAGATCGATCCTGCGTTTTTCAGTCATCCTGAAGACATGGAGATCATGATTAAGGGCTGGAAGAAGCAGTATCAAATGTTAGAGAGTTCCGCGTTTGATGATATCCGAGGCAATGCTTTCTACCCTGTGGACGCCAGTGATGACAAGGCTATCGAGCAAGATATTCGCAATCGTGCAGACACTCAGAATCACCCGATCGGGACCTGTAAAATGGGACCTAGTAGCGATTCTTTAGCTGTGGTAGATAAAGATCTCAAAGTTTATGGATTGGATAATTTGAGAGTCATTGATGCTTCTGTGATGCCGACACTGATTGGGGCAAACACCAATGCACCAACCATTATGATTGCTGAGAAAGTCGCAGATCAAATCAAACAGCAATACGGGTTTGGCAAGCAAGAATCTAATATTCAAGCGAAAGGCGAAGCTGTAGTTTTATTCAAGAAGTTAAGTGATAACCATAAATAAAACAGTAGGTTAGATAGTCTTGATTTGGTAAGACTCTCTAACCTATTTTTGTGTGCTTACTTAGAATTAAGTAATGCTAAATCAATAGCTTAACCAATAGTATTACTTAGTTAGTGCTTGATTAAGCCACTGATCAAATTGACCTTTTGGCAGTGCACCGTTAATCGTATCAACACGTTGACCGTTCTTGAACACCATCACCGTTGGGATGCTTCTGATTTGATACATAGCCGCCAGTTGCTGTTGAGCTTCGGTATCAATTTTAACAAATCGAATATCGCCAGCGCGCTCTTTAGCGACATCGCTGAACACAGGTGCGAAACCTACACATGGGTTGCACCATGTCGCCCAAAAATCGACAACGACAGGCTGTGAACTGTTCAAAATTGATTGGAAATTCAGTGACGTACCTTCGATTGGTGCACCGTCTAGAAGTGCGTTTTTGCACTTACCACAAGTAGGGCTTTCTGAAATTCTTTCTGAAGGAACTCGGTTTACGCCACCGCAAGAAGGGCAACGTGTGTTGAATGTAGACATAACTTTCTCTTTTTATTGCGTCTCCGTGCCTAACGCGATTTACGAATCATGTACGGAACGCTTATACTGTTTAAAACAAGAATAAGATACTCAAATAAAAACAAACAATAAACAGGTAAATGATGACAAAATTTTACGCTGAAATTACGGGCTGGGGAAAGTGTCTGCCACCAGCCGTGCTATCCAATGATGATTTAAGCACTTTCATTGATACGTCTGACGAGTGGATTCGTACTCGAACTGGTATCGAAAATCGTCGTATCAGTCATGTAAATACCTCTGAGCTAGCGACCGTTGCTGCTCAACATGCAATGGCGTGTGCTGGTTTAACAGCCGAAGATATCGATCTTGTGATCGTAGCGACGTGCAGTCCAGACTCTCTTATTCCAAATACCGCGTCTAAAGTTCAACAGAACTTAGGCATCAAGAGCGCAGCAGCTTTTGACCTTAATGCAGCGTGTACAGGCTTTATCTACGGTGTTGAAACAGCAACTCGATTGATTCAAGCGGGCAACTACCGCAATGCGATCGTTGTGGGTGCAGAGCGTCTTTCATTCTTCATCGATTGGACCAAGCGTGATACTGCGGTTCTATTCGGTGATGGCGCTGGCGCTGTGGTTTTATCGCGTACTGAAGAACAAGTGGGTTTACAAGAAGCTCAAATCGGTTGTGACGCAGAGGGCCGTGACATTCTAGCAGTACCAAAATTCGGTACGTCTATGGACCGCTTTGCTGCTGATAACGGTTACTGGGATTTTGATTTCGTTGGTAAAGAGATCTTCAAGCGTGCAGTGAAAGGAATGGGCGCTGCAGCACATACAGTATTGAGTCGCACTGGCATCTCAACTGAAAACATCGATGTTGTGATTCCGCACCAAGCGAACATCCGAATTATTCAAACTCTGTGTGATATGGCGGGCATTGAACGTGAGAAAGCGTTTGTGAACATTCAAAACTACGGCAACACATCGGCTGCGACTGTGCCGATTGCATTGTGTGAATCGTTAGAGCAAGGCTTTGTTAAACCTAACTCAAACATTCTTGTGGCGGCATTCGGTGCCGGTTTAACTTGGGGGGCAGGCCATATTAAGTGGGGTAGCCGTGTTGAGCCGTTAGGTCAATCGGACGCTAAGCTTCCAGAAGCAGATAGCTCGGCATTAGAACTTCTAGAGAGAGCCATTTTACACTGTAAAACGCGTCCTAATTCTGAGAATGAGTAGCAGCATGGCCCAAGTTCGTTTTATGACAGAAGCCGACCTCGATGGAGCGGCTTTAGTTCACCAAGCTACTTTTGTTCGACAGCAAAACTCAAAAAATTGGTTACAATGTAACTTAAATGCTGCGCCACGCTTTCTTAACTTTGTTGCTGAAAGCGATGGCGAGATTGTCGGCTACATTATTTGGGTTCAAAAGAGTGGGTTTAGGCCTGAAGCTGTTTTGGAGCTAGAACAACTTGCTGTGTTACCGAGTGCTCAGGAGCAAGGATTGGGCAAAAAGTTGATTCTAGACTCTTTGCCTCAAGTGAAGCAGAAGCTATCAGAGCAGGGCTCGACACTAAAACATGTATTAGTGACCACCAGAGCAGATAACTTTGCACAAAAGCTCTATCAGTCGACATTGGGCGCTCAAGTCGAAACCACGATTTCAAACTTTTACTCAGCCGATGAAGTGCTTATGATAGCTCGCAATGTAGGTGAACGAATCTGATCGCTGAGTTCTTAGAACCATTATTATCAGCGGCATAACTCGATTAACGTTTTATTAGGGGCTTCTGTGGCCCTTTTGTTATTTCTTAGGAAGTATTTTGAAGAAAGTTTTAGCAATTGGCTACGTTTGGCCAGAACCGAATTCATCGGCGGCTGGCAGCCATATGATGTCTCTTTTACGTCTATTTAAGAGACAAGGTTGGTCAGTTGAATTTGCAACACCCGCTCAAGAAACCGAGCACATGATTGATCTCTCTGAAGAGGGCATCACAAGCCAATCTATACAGTTAAATTGCGATAGCTTTGACGATTACATTGAAGAGCTGCAGCCCGATGTTGTGATGTTTGACCGTTTTATGATGGAAGAACAGTTTGGTTGGCGTGTCGAGAAAGTATGCCCGAATGCCTTTAAGTTACTGGATACGGAAGACTTACAGTTTCTGCGTAATGCTCGACACGAAGCGGTTAAGAAAGAAACAGATCTGACCAAAGCACATTTGTACAGTGACTTGGCTAAACGTGAAATTGCCGCGATTTTGCGCTGTGATCTTTCGTTGATCATTTCAAGTTACGAGATGGAACTGCTTCAATCTGAGTTCAATATCGATCCCAAACTGCTTCATCATCTGCCGTTCATGGTTGATCTTAATACGCTTCCTGAAAGCACGAAAAGCTTTGAAGAACGTAAGCATTTCATGACGATAGGCAACTTTAGACACGCACCGAACTGGGATGCCGTACTTCAGCTACAGAAGATTTGGCCGAAGATTCGTAAACAGTTACCTGACACTGAACTTCATATTTATGGATCGTATCCGCCGCCAAAAGCAACCGCTTTGCATAACCCTAAAACTGGCTTCCATATCAAAGGTTGGGCGAAAGACGCTCAAGAAGTGATGGAGCAGGCTCGTGTGTGTGTTGCACCTTTACGATTTGGCGCAGGCATTAAAGGCAAGTTACTTGATGCGATGAAGCTACAGACTCCGAATGTAACCAGCGAGATCGGCAGTGAAGGCATGCTACCGCAAGGTGAACTGCAATGGCCGGGCGCAGTGTCAGATGATATTGATGAGTTTGTTGAACAAGCTGTCGCTCTTTATAAAGATGAAAAGAAATGGCTTAAAGCTCAAAGCCAATGTCATTCAATTCTTGAAGCGCACTATGAACAGAATCAACTGGGCGACAAATTGATCGAGCGACTGACTGCGTTAGAGTCGGATCTTGAATCTCATCGACTGGATAACTTCTTTGGTTCGATGCTCAAACACCACAGCATGGCGAGCACGAAGTATATGTCCCAGTGGATAGCTGAAAAGAACAAGACTAAGTAGCTTACATAATACAACCAATACAACCGAATTAAATCATAAGCCCTTAGGTTAACGCCTAGGGGCTTTTTTCATGCAGGGCGCTTGTTAATTCCAGACTTACAAAACGACACATACTCGCAGTACATTAGCATTGACTAATCTATATTTATTAGTAAACTCTAATTTATAGGTTGTTATGAGTTTATGATGTTTGTGGATAGGAGAGGTTTGTGCTTAGTTTGATTCCTTGGGATGCTTTTTTCGGCGGCATGTTGTTAGGCGTGTCGGCCATTGTTTTAATGTTGGGGATTGGTCGAGTTGCTGGCATTAGTGGCATTGTCAGCCGATTATTGCCAACTGGCACCAGCAACAAAGAACGTAAAGATGCGGATACAGCAAACACCGAAAAACACTGGCGTATCGCCTTTGTTGTGGGAATGGTCGCAAGTGGTTGGCTATTAATTCCGACGGGCTACCAACTTCCGCAGTTAGAAGAGATGAATCTCGCTTTAGTGATTATTGCTGGCCTTCTGGTGGGCTTTGGTACTAAAACAGCGAACGGTTGTACTAGCGGGCATGGCATTGTCGGAATGGCGCGTTTATCTAAACGTTCTATTGTTGCGACCTGTGTATTTATGGGTGTGGCAATCGTAACCGTGTTTATCAAGAATCTGACTGGCTTGGGGGCATAATGAAAAACGCTTCATTTACTATCGTTATCGGTTTGGTCGCAGGTATTCTTTTTGGCTCTGGCATGATCATCTCAGGGATGGTTGATCCTGAGAAGGTACTCGGCTTCTTAGACATTACCGGTAACTGGGACATTAGTTTGGCATTCGTCATGGGTGGCGCGCTATTGGTCTTTGCACCGTTTTATCATCTGGTCATTAAAAAGCGCGCTAAAGCCATCAATGGCGAGCCGTTAGATAGCCGTAACAATCCGTTGATAGACAGAAAGCTGATTCTTGGATCTACAGCGTTTGGCTTAGGCTGGGGGATTGCAGGCTTTTGCCCAGGCCCTGCGGTAACCAGCCTAAGTGGCGGCAACCCGACGGTGTGGGTGTTTATGATAAGCATGCTGGTGGGAATGTGGCTGGCGGATCGTATGAACAAAACGTGTTAGTAGCAAGCTTATAGCTGATTACATTGGCTTTGACGTTATCCGTTCTGAGCTGACCAAGCATAGAGGTTGACTCGCTTTCAGCACGAAAGTCAGTCAGCCTCTTTCTATATTTACTGTTTCTATTATTTTCAGTTATCTACAATCTGCTGTTATCTAAAATCTACTATTTAATAGTCGTTGAAACTGGGCAGTGGTCACTGAGTTTGTAGTCCAGAACATCTTGTGTTTCAAATACCTTCTGCTTTGCAGGAGAAGCATTTAGCGACTCACTCACCACAATATGATCAATAACAGAGCGGAACTGATGTGTGCGATAATTGTTGCGGTTAGAGCGTACCTTACAATCTGCACGGGTCTTTCGTGTCGCTAACTGCGCATCAGTATATTGTGATAACTCTTTCCACATCCAATCTCGTGAGTAAGCGAGGTTATGGTTAAAGTCGCCAAGAATGGCGTAGTCTTCGTTATTGCGCTCTCTTTGCTTTATCCACTTGTTCAGTTGCTGAGCTTGCTCTTTTAAACGAGAGCAATCGCGGTTGGACTTATACGCTCCGCTACAACCTGCCTTTAAATGCACAGACAACATGTGAATGGGTTTAAAGTTTGTTTCTACAACGATATAGCTGGCAAACCTAAGTTTACTGTTGGATGTGGTTTCAAGCGGAAAGTCAGCGTAGTCGGTGAGGGCTACTCCTTTACGAACTGCAAATCCCGTGTATTGGTTCACTTCTTTAAATTGGCGGTTGCTGTTCTTAGATAGCGCCCGGTCAGACATCAATATCTTGTATTGATCACCAGCCACACGCTGAATGGCATTTACGTTATCGACTTCTTGAAACGCAACCACGTCTGCGTCTAAGGATTGAAAATAAGTTGCGAGTTTGTCGAAATCAGCTTGATCACGTTTGTCAGAAAACTTATTCACAGCCTCGTTGGTTGATAACCATTCGATATTCCAACTGGATATGGTCAAAGGTTCAGCAAATGTCTGGCTACTGAGTAAGCAGCCTAACATTATCCAGTTTTGAAGTCGTTTCATGCCAAATATCCCTAATTTTGTCTGCCAATATTGATGAGCCGTTATCCTACAACACTTACCAAAAATTCAACTCTTTTTAGGAGTTTTTTTATTGTTACATTGTTTCTTTTCGACTTGAGAACTAGCGTAATAATATTGAATTGATCTTAGTCAGCGTTCTCTTTTTATTGATCCAAATCAATACTCAAAGTTGGTGGTTCTCGTTAAATACGCCACAATATCTAGTGTTAGTTAAACGATAAATCGCTCTATATAGTGTGTTTGTGGATAAGTCTGTGAATACCTCAAGAGTAAGGAGAAGTGGTGAAATCAATCGTAATCAAGCGTGATGGCTCAAGAGCTCCATTCAGTAGAGATCGCATCCAAGCTGCAGTGGAAGCAGCATCAGACAAAGCCGATAAGGAAATTGCTATTTATGCACTGAATGTGGCATTAGCAGTTGAGTTGAAGCTCGAAGACTACGATGAAGTTCATATCTCTGAAATTCAAACCATGGTCGAGAACGAGCTAATGCAGGGACCATACAAGTCTCTGGCTCGTGCCTACATTGAATATCGTCATGACCGCGACATCGCCCGTGAGAAGCAAAGCGCTTTAACTCGTGAGATCGAAGGTTTGATCGAAGAAAGCAACGTTGATCTAATCAATGAAAACGCGAACAAAGATGGCAAAGTAATCCCAACTCAGCGTGACCTGCTGGCGGGTATCGTGGCTAAACACTATGCGAAAACTCACATTTTGCCACGTGATATCGTACATGCTCACGAATGTGGTGATATTCACTACCACGATCTAGACTACGCACCGTTCTTCCCAATGTTTAACTGCATGCTTATCGATCTGAAAGGCATGTTAACGCATGGCTTCAAGATGGGTAACGCGGAAATCGACACACCTAAGTCTATTTCTACGGCGACAGCGGTAACCGCGCAGATCATCGCGCAAGTGGCGAGTCACATCTACGGCGGCACAACGATTAACCGCATCGATGAGGTTCTTGAACCTTACGTTATGGCGAGCTACGAGAAGCACTTATCGCTAGCGAAAGAGTGGGACATTCATAGCCCAGAAGCTTTTGCTATCTCTCGCACAGAGAAAGAGTGTTACGACGCGTTCCAATCTCTGGAGTACGAAGTAAACACGCTGCACACCGCTAATGGTCAAACACCATTCGTGACGTTTGGTTTTGGTTTAGGTGAAAGCTGGGGCTCGAAATTGATTCAGCAATCAATCTTGAAAAACCGCATTGCAGGTTTGGGTAAGAACCGTAAAACAGCCGTGTTCCCTAAACTGGTATTTGCGATCAAAGATGGTTTGAACCACCAGAAGCAAGATCCAAACTACGACATCAAGCAATTAGCGCTAGAGTGTGCGTCTAAGCGTATGTACCCAGACATTCTTAACTACGACAAAGTAGTAGAAGTGACAGGGTCATTTAAAACTCCTATGGGTTGTCGTAGCTTCTTGAATACTTATGAAGAAAATGGTGAGTTGATTCACGAAGGCCGTAACAACTTAGGTGTTGTTAGCTTGAACTTGCCACGTATTGCGATTAACGCAAAACAAGATATGGCTAAGTTCTACGAACTGCTTGATGATAAACTCAAGCTGGCTCGTCGTGCATTAGAAACTCGTATTTCTCGTCTAGAAAACGTGAAAGCACGTGTTGCTCCAATCCTATACATGGAAGGTGCATGTGGCGTTCGCTTGAAAGCAGACGACTCTATTGCCGATATCTTCAAGAACGGCCGCGCGTCTGTTTCTCTTGGTTACATTGGTATCCACGAAGCGATGACAGCACTTTACGGTACTGACGTTCACCTGTATGACGATGGCGAAATGCGTGCTAAAGCGCTTGAGCTGGTGGAGTACATGAAGCGTGAAGTGGAATCTTGGACGAAAGAGACAGGTTACGCATTCAGCCTATACGGCACACCAAGTGAAAACCTATGTAGCCGTTTCTGCAGCATCGACACCAAAGAATTTGGTGTGATTGATGGTGTGACAGACCGTGGTTACTACACCAACAGCTTCCACTTAGATGTGCAGAAGACAGTGAACCCATACGACAAGATCGATTTCGAGATGCCTTATCCTGAAATTTCTAGCGGTGGTTTTATCTGTTACGGCGAATTCCCGAACATGCAGAAGAACATCGAAGCACTAGAAAACGTATGGGATTACAGCTACACACGTGTTCCTTACTACGGCACTAACACACCGATTGATGAGTGTTACGAATGTGGTTACAACGGTGAGTTCGACTGTACAAGTAAGGGCTTTACGTGTCCTAAATGTGGCAACCATGACTCAACCAAAGTATCGGTGACGCGCCGTGTTTGTGGTTACCTTGGTAGCCCAGATGCACGACCATTTAACTTCGGTAAGCAAGAAGAAGTTAAACGCCGCGTGAAGCATCTTTAGTAAGCTCTAAGATTATTAGCTAGCTTACTTAGAAGAGCTACGTTTCAAGAAATATGTTTGGTATCGGCGCTATGTCGATACCAATTCATTTGTTTCAACTCTCGCTACTTTTCGAGTTAAACCATTAAGCCATCACGAGTTTTCAATACTGCCTTATGAATTATCACCAATATCACCCAATCGACGTTGTAAATGGCCCTGGAACACGCTGCACTTTGTTTGTGTCGGGTTGTGTACACCAGTGTCGCGGGTGTTATAACCAATCAACGCAACGATTGGACTCTGGGCATTTGTTTACTCAAGAACTGCAAGACCAAATTATCGCTGATCTCAATGATCCGCGAATCAAGCGTCGTGGCTTATCGCTTTCTGGTGGCGATCCTCTGCATCCTGCAAACGTGTCTGAAGTGCTTAAGCTTGTTCAGCGTGTAAAAGCAGAATGTGAAGGTAAAGACATCTGGATGTGGACTGGCTATGAGCTCGATGAGCTGGATGATAAACAGAAGCAAGTATTGGAATACGTTGATACCCTGATTGACGGTCGTTTCGAACAAGATAAAGCGGATCCAATGTTAGATTGGCGTGGTAGCTCAAACCAAATCATCCATCGGTTCCAGCTTTAGTGGACTAACGTAAATTTACGACATACTACACTAGTACAAATAGTTAGCCTCAGCCCTCTGCTGAGGCTTTTTTATTTTATGACGTAGTTAAATTTGTAAATTGATGGAATATTGAACTATCTGGAGTAGGGATTGCTAGGATGTACTGGATTCAACTAGAGTTATCTCCTAAAAATCAAAACTTTGATGAATTTCTGTTTCTTAAATTGTAAATAAAATGATAACTTGGAGGTCATTACTTGAATTTCAAAGGGTTGTGACTTTCATGTTTTCACATCTACCAAAACCAACTTTAGATCCAATTCTATCTCTTTCTGTTGCTTACCGCGGCGATACTCGTACTGATAAAGTCGACTTAGGCATTGGCGTTTACAAAAACGATCAAGGCGAAACTCCGATCATGAAAGCCGTTTCTATGGCTCAAGATATCGTTGTTGAGACTCAGAAAACCAAAGCTTACGTTGGCCTAGCAGGCTGTGAAGAGTTTAACCAGAGCATGGTTGATCTGCTGCTTAAAGGGACTTCTGCAATGGATCGCGTAGCTGCGATTCAAACACCGGGTGCAAGTGGTGCACTTCGCATGTTGGGTGACTTAATGAAAGTTTCTCAACCAGACACCACGGTTTGGATTTCAAACCCAAGCTACGTTAACCACAAACCTGTGATGGAAGCGGCAGGCTTAAAAGTTCGATATTACAATTACTTCAGTCCTGAAACGAAGCAAGTTGATACTGCAAGAATGTTGGATGATCTTTCAAAAGCGGGTCCATCAGACGTGGTACTACTGCACGGTTGCTGTCATAACCCAACGGGTGCGGATATCAACTTTGAAGCGTGGCAGGAAATCACCAAATTATCTCAGAAGAATGGTTTCTTACCGTTCGTTGATATTGCCTACCAAGGCTTTGGTGATGGCTTAGAAGAAGACGCAAAAGGTCTTCAACACATGGCTAACAACGTCGAAGAGATGTTGATTACGACATCTTGCTCGAAGAACTTCGGTTTATACCGTGAAAGAACGGGTGCCGCTATCGTGATTGGCAAAAACAGCGAACACGTTGGCAATGCTAAAGGTAAGCTTCTAACGCTTGCTCGTTCAACTTACACAATGCCGCCAGATCATGGTGCAGCTTTGGTGAAAACAATTCTTCAGAATCAAGAGCTAACCTCGATTTGGGAGCAAGAATTGAGTGAAATGCAGCAACGTTTGTTAAATCTGCGCCAAAGTTTATGTGATGAATTGCGAAATACTTATAACACGTCACAATTTGACTTCATTGAAAGCCATAAAGGCATGTTTAGTGTACTAGGCTTTAAAGAAACTCAAATGAATCAATTACGTGAAGAATATGGAGTCTATGGTGTTGGTGATGGACGCATCAATATCGCAGGCCTTTCCGAATCTCATATTCCTTATGTAGCAAAAGCGATAGCAAACGTTTCAAAATAGAAGGTGACTGAATGTATAATTGGAAAGCGATTGTAGTTTTAATGCTAAGTGGTGGCCTGTTTGCTTGTTCGGCTACAACTCAAGCTCCTGTTGAGCCAGAGCAAAAGCCTCAAATCGAACAACCTGTTGTGGATGACTCTTCAAAAACTGACGCAACAGAAGGCGAGAAAGTAACGGAACCTACTGAGAAGCCTGAAGAAGTAAAACCAACTGAGCCGGAAGTAAAACCTGCACCTGTTGAAAAACCAGTAGAGAAGGTTAGAAAAACAAGTGACGGCAAACTGATTCTTGGTGAAGAAGAGTGGGTGTTTGTTCCTGGTTTAAAAGAAGCGTTTAAAGCACGTGTCGATACCGGTGCAACAACCTCTTCAATCAGTGCAGTTGATATTGTTGATTTTGAACGTGACGGCAAAGACTGGGTTAAGTTCAAGATTGAACACGACGGAATTACAACTGAAGAGATCAGCTTACCAGTAGAACGCTGGGTTAAGATCAAGCAATCAAGTGCAGAAGGCACACAACGACGCGCTGTGGTTGTAGTTTCGATTCAAATTGGCGATCTAAAAGACAAAACTGAATTTACGCTAGCCGACCGAACGCATCTTTCTTTCCCACTTCTGTTGGGTAGAAGCTTCTTTAGAGATGTTGCGGTTGTCGACGTGAGCAAAAAATACGTTCAGAAGAAAATTACTAAATAACAAGTTCTGCTCGTCATCAAAGCTTTTCGTTTGAAGAGCTATAGTTTCAAAGGTGACGAGCTTAAAAGACTTTTAGTGTTGATAAATGAAATCCCTACCAGTTCTGCTGGTGGGGATTTTTTTATTTACACCCCATAACGTATGAAAAGCATCTAAATGGTCTATGTTTACTATTCGTTTACTGTTTAGCCTCGACAACGTGATCGAGATCTCTATATAATCCGCGCTTCGATTTTTGTTTAATCCATACTTTCGTACTTCTTATTTAGGTTCTTGAAATAGCCTAATAATTATCTGTCAGTACACGCTTAGGAATTAGTTCTTTGATATCTACCGCGAACATCACAATGCAATTTGGCGCAGAGCCGCTGTTTGAAAACATCTCTGCTAAATTTGGTAACGGCAACCGTTATGGTTTGATCGGCGCTAATGGTTGCGGCAAATCAACGTTCATGAAAATCCTAAGTGGCGCATTAACGCCAAGCTCGGGCAACGTTTCTATCACTCCAGGAGAAAAGCTGGGTGTGCTAAGCCAAGATCAGTTCGCTTTCGAACAGTACAGCGTTATCGACGTTGTGATCATGGGTGACAGAAAGCTGTGGGAAGTAAAACAAGAACGTGACCGCATTTACTCTTTGCCAGAAATGAGCGAAGACGATGGCATGAAAGTCGCTGAGCTTGAAAGCGAATTCGCGGAAATGGATGGCTACACAGCAGAAAGCCGTGCTGGCGACATCCTAATTCAAGCGGGTATTGAAGAAGAGTTCCATTTCGGCTTGATGCAGCAAGTAGCTCCAGGTTGGAAACTGCGTGTGCTATTGGCACAAGCTCTGTTTGCAAACCCAGATATCCTGCTTCTTGATGAACCAACCAACAACTTGGACATTCACACGATCAACTGGCTTGCTGAAGAGCTAAACCAGCGTAAATGTACAATGATCATCATTTCGCACGATAGACACTTCCTGAACTCTGTGTGTACACACATGGCAGACATCGACTACGGTGAGCTACGTGTTTACCCTGGTAACTACGAGTACTTCCTAGAAGCATCTGGCTTGATTCGTGAACAGCTTCTAGCAAGCAACGCTAAGAAAGCGGCTGAAATCAGCGAGCTTCAAGATTTCGTAAACCGTTTTGGTGCTAACGCATCTAAAGCAAAACAAGCAAGCTCTCGCGCTAAGAAAATGGATAAGATCACGCTTGATGAAGTGAAATCATCGAGCCGTATGAGCCCATCTATTGATTTTGGCGAAGGTAAGAAACTACACCGTCAAGCGCTTGAACTTCAAGACCTTGGTCACGGCTTCGATGGCGAAACATTGTTTGCCGGTGGTAACTTGCTGCTTGAAGCGGGTACTCGTCTTGCGGTTATCGGTGAGAACGGTGTAGGTAAAACCACGCTGCTACGTTGCCTAGTTCAAGAGCTAGAGCAAAACGAAGGTATCGTAAAATGGTCTGAAAACGCATCTGTAGGCTACTGCCCACAAGATAGTACGTCTGACTTTGATAACGACCTGAGCATCTTCGATTGGATCTCACAATGGCGCACAGTGAAGCACGATGACCTTATGGTACGTGGCATTCTAGGTCGCCTATTGTTTACTGCTGACGATGCGAACAAAAAAGCGCGTAACTGTTCTGGTGGTGAGAAGAACCGTCTGTTATTCGGCAAGCTAATGATGCAAGACATCAACGTGCTTGTAATGGACGAACCAACCAACCACATGGACATGGAAGCAATCCAAGCCCTGAACGACGCGTTGAAGGTTTACACTGGCACGCTTATCTTCGTAAGCCATGACCGAGAGTTCGTTTCTTCATTAGCAACACACATCATCGATGTAAAAGATCAACAGCTAGTGAGCTTCCAAGGTACTTATGAAGAGTACTTAGATCACCAGAAAAAGATGCTGATGGTTAGCTTATAAAGCAAGTCGCTGGCTCAGGTCGTGAACGACTAAAAGCCAGCGAAACTAACAAACAAAAAAGCCCCGAACATTAATATGTTCGGGGCTTTTCTATGTAATACGTTTAGCTATTTATTACTCAGTAATTGAAATCTAGATTAGAATCCGAATCGAGCCGACATTAAGATTTGGTGGCCATATGTGCCGTTATTGCGCATATCAAGACCAACAGACAGTTGATCAGTTGAATGGAAACGAGCACCGATACCCAAAATTGAACGAGTGTCATCGTTGTCGATCAGTTGACCAAGGCGTGCGTTAACTTCAACGTTTGCCATTAACCAAGCTCTCAAGCCAAGGTTAATTTCTGTTTTGATGTGGTTATCGTCATTCCGTTCAATGTTGTGCAGTAACATTTGGCCAGTAACGTCAGCAAATTGACTGATTGGGCCGTTGAATCCCATACCTACCGCTGCATCCCAATCACTTTCAAATTCTGAATCGATACGAGCAACAAAATGAGAGTTCTGAGTGAACATTGTTGTGACTTCACCACCGAAAGTACTTGGGCTAGTACCCATGCGCAGCTCGAATGTGTTGTAGTTAAAGTTGTTTGCAGACGCAGAGAATGAACACAGTGCAGCGAGTCCTAAAAGGACAGTCTTATTCGTGCAACCTAGCATGGTGACTCCATATAAATTGTATTTTGCGGCAGTATAATACAAAAAAGCCCGCAATATGCAGGCCAATTATTTGAAGTCGGTATTTTTATATTAATCGCTTATAGAACCTGGATGTGGTCCACTTCGATTTCAGGTGTCTTACCACCTTCATATTCACCGAAGATACGAACTTTTGTATCAGCGGTCAGTGGTTGTGCTAGGCGGATATCATCATCAAGTTCGATTTGAATTTCACTCTGGCCATCAGAGAAGACAAACGTGTCATTCTTAAGTTGACGAACGATCTTGCCATCCACAATTGCTTCTTGCTCTGCGAACATGCTTGTGTCGGCAAGTAGTGTCGCAACAGAAACGGTTTCAATTGGGCCAGTATAAGCAATAGCGCTTTCGTGCTTGTTGCTGTTGTGGTCACTAGCCATTGCGAAAGTAGGAACAAGGATAATAGTAGATGCGATAGCTAATACAGTTTTTTTCATGGTGAATCCCTTAATGTTGTTTTTAGTAGAAACGTTTTTCTGAATTTGAAACGTTTCTTTTCGTTAGTACGTTTTTTGTTGAAGCGCCTGTTATCGTTCACAAGCTTCGTTTCGATGGAGCTATTAAACAACACTGGGGTTGAATCCAGAGTGAGTAACACATTCATTTTCCATTCATTTTATTGAGCATCTACTCGGCAATGACGTTAAGATGGTCGCAGAGAAATATTGCCCACTGCTATAAATTGAAAATTAAGAAATTAAGAAATTAAGGATTTAAGTACAAATGCGAGCACCATTAAGTGCCCTTATGGTTCAAGGGACAACGTCAGATGCCGGAAAAAGTGTTTTGGTGGCAGGTTTATGCCGTGTTTTGGCAAGGAAAGGAATCAAAGTGGCACCTTTTAAGCCACAAAACATGGCGTTGAACAGTGCTGTGACAAAAGATGGTGGCGAAATTGGTCGCGCTCAAGCGGTTCAGGCGCAAGCTTGCAATATAGAGCCAACCGTTCACATGAACCCTGTATTGTTAAAGCCTAATTCAGATACCGGCGCGCAAGTGATTCTGCAAGGCCGAGCGCTGAGCAACATGGAAGCGACGGGTTATCATGATTACAAGAAAGTGGCGATGGATACAGTTATCGATTCGTTTGACCGACTTTCTGAAGAATATGAAAGCGTGATGATTGAAGGTGCGGGGAGCCCAGCCGAAATCAATCTTCGTGAAAATGATATCGCTAACATGGGATTTGCTGAGAAAGCGGACATCCCTGTGATCATCGTTGCTGATATTGACCGTGGTGGCGTTTTTGCGCATCTCTACGGGACATTAGCTCTATTGTCTGAATCTGAACAAGCTCGTGTAAAAGGCTTTGTGATAAATCGTTTTAGAGGCGATATCGCACTGCTTCAATCTGGCCTAGATTGGCTAGAGGAAAAAACCGGCAAGCCTGTGATTGGTGTGTTGCCATATCTGCATGGTTTTAACTTAGAAGCGGAAGATGCCATTACCTCTGCTCAAGAGTCTTACGGAGAAGCTAAGCTTAAGGTGGCGGTGCCAGTGCTAACCCGAATCAGCAACCATACAGACTTTGACGCGTTAAGATTGAATCCTTCGATTGATTTACGTTATGTCGGTAAAGGCGAACGTGTAAACAATGCTGATTTAATTATCTTGCCGGGTACAAAGTCGGTAAGAGCAGATTTGGATTACCTAAGAGAACAAGGCTGGGATAAAGATATTCAACGCCACCTGCGCTTAGGCGGCAAAGTGATGGGTATCTGCGGTGGCTACCAAATGTTAGGTAACATCATCCACGATCCTGATGGCGTTGAAGGGGAACCCGGCAGCAGCGAAGGGTTAGGGTATCTGGATACTGAAACGACCCTTACACAGCAGAAAACCTTAACCAACGTACGCGGCACCATGACGCTGGATGGCAAAACAGCACAAGTAAAAGGGTATAAAATCCACGTAGGTAGGACTGATGTCAAAGAAACAGCCTTACCGGTTCAGTTAGAATCTGGCAGCCTAGATGGCGCTGTGAATCAAGATAACTCGATTTTTGGTACTTACTTGCATGGCGTATTCGACAACAGTGATGCGTTGTCGCTTATTTGCGAATGGGCAGGAGCCAACGATGTGACCGCGATTGACCACGAACAGCTTAAAGAGCTGGGTATTAATCGAATCGCTGATGCCATCGAAGAGTACTTAAATCTTGATCTGCTTTGGTCAGAGTTAACAGCTTAAGCCGCCATTTAGAAGTTAGCTAAAGAACTTAAACGAACAATAGATAAGTGATAACAATGAAAAAGCGAGTCTTCCTTTTAACCATGGCTTTAACTTCGGCATTGAGTTCTAGTCATCTTTTTGCTGCGGAAAAGCTACGAGTTTACGCTGCATCGTCGATGACCAATGCGGTTAATCTGTTGGTTGAAGAGTTTGAGAAAGACCATTCTGTCGATGTGATTCCTGTGTACGCGAGTACGTCGTCTTTGGTGCGACAAATCGAAAGAGGAGCACCAGCAGACATTTTTATCTCGGCAAATGAGAAATGGATGACGCATTTAGTCGATCGTAAATTGGTTTATAGTGACAATGTCACAAACCTATGTGAAAACGAACTGGTGCTGATTGCTCCTAAAGAGACATCGGTAACGTTAGACCTATCAAAAGGTGAACAATGGGCTAAACTGCTTACTAATGAAAGGCTTGCAGTGGGTAACACCATGTCGGTTCCTGCTGGTATCTATGCAAAAGAAGCGTTAGAAACGTTAGGTGTATGGGACGATGTGAAAACTCGATTGGCACCAAGTAACAATGTTCGTATGGCCTTAGCCTTAGTCGAGCGCAGTGAAGCTAAGCTTGGCATTGTCTACAAAACGGATGCGTTGCTTTCTAAAGAAGTAAACCTAGTGTCGACCTTCCCATCAGATCTGCACACACCAATACGTTACCCTGTAGCGAAGTTGAGTGATAAAGTTGTGGCAGAAGAGTTCTATACTTTCCTAAAGAGCGAAAAAGCGAAAGACACCTTGAACAGTTTTGGATTTGAAGTGCGTTAAATGATGTATTTATCGGAATACGAATACCAAGCCTTAATGCTGAGCTTAAAAGTCGCTGGGTTTGCAATCTTATGGCTTATCCCTATCGGTATTGGCTTAGCATGGCTACTTGCTAAGAAACAATTTGTAGGTAAGAGCATTGTTGAGAGTATTGTCCATTTACCTTTGGTACTTCCACCTGTAGTTATTGGCTATTTACTGCTAGTGATGATGGGCAGGCAAGGTATCATAGGTTCGTGGCTCAATGACGTGTTTGGTATTGTATTCAGCTTTAGCTGGAAGGGCGCGGCACTCGCTTGTGTGGTTGTGGCGTTGCCGCTGATGGTTCGCTCTATTAGATTGAGCCTAGAAACCGTAGACAGTAAGCTTGAAGAGGCGGCTGCTACATTAGGCGCTTCACCTCTTCGTGTGTTTTTCACGATCACTTTACCCTTGATGATCCCAGGGGTCATTACCGGCACCATGCTTTCATTCGCAAGAAGCCTAGGGGAGTTTGGCGCGACCATCAGCTTCGTTTCAAATATTCCCGGTGAAACTCAAACCATTCCTTTGGCTATGTATACCTTTATTGAAACCCCTGGCGCTGAAATGGAAGCCGCGCGTTTGTGTGTCATTTCTATTGTGATAGCGCTGGGTTCATTGATGCTATCTGAGTGGCTCAACAAAAAGTCAGCACAACGCTTGGGAGGCAATGCATGAGTGCTTTGATCCTCCAATATCAACAACAACTTGGTGAAACGTTCTTTGATATCGACTTGGAATTACCAAGTAGCGGCATTACGGCAATTTTTGGTCGTTCTGGCGCGGGTAAAACCTCACTTATCAATGCAATCAGTGGCCTTAAACAGCCCGATAAAGGTCTGATCAGCGTATCTGGAACCACACTGTTCGATAGTGAAAATGGCATTAATTTGCCGACTCACAAACGCAACGTCGGTTATGTGTTCCAAGAGTCGCGATTGTTTCCACATATGAAGGTGGCAGCGAACCTTAAATACGGTATGAAAAGCGTCGATCAAGCGCACTTTGAGCAAATAGTCTCGCTGTTGTCTTTGGGTTCATTGCTTGACCGATACCCAGCTCGTTTGTCTGGCGGTGAGAAGCAACGTGTGGCGATTGGCCGCGCTTTGTTATCAAAGCCGAGCATTTTGTTGATGGATGAGCCTTTAGCGTCTCTCGACTTGCCTCGTAAGCGCGAAGTGATGCCATTTCTGGAAAACTTATCCGAAACCGTCCAAATACCGATCATCTATGTCACTCATAGCCTCAATGAAATTTTACGCTTGGCAAATCACCTTGTGATTATTGACCAAGGCAAAGTGATTTCGTCGGGTGTGACGGAAGAGGTTTGGGCATCGAGAGCCATGCAACCTTGGCAATCTTTCTCAGAGCAAAGCTCGTTGTTTGAAGCGACATTAGCGGAACACAATGACGATTATGCGCTGTCTCGCCTGATGCTAGGAAAGTCGACGTCGTTATGGGTTCAGAAAGTATCGAGTGAGCTTGGTACGACAGTGAGGCTGCAAGTTAGGGCAAATGATGTCTCTATCACGCTAGAACGGCCGAAAGGGACTTCTATACGTAACATCCTTCCTGTCACCATTAAAAGCGTAGAGACGCACCAACAAGGCACAAATAAGCAGAGTGTCGAGGTCGAGCTAGAGTTAGAGTCTGGGTGCTACCTATGGGCAACCATTACATTGTGGGCGCTGGATGAGTTAAATCTAGAAATCGGGCAGCGTGTTTACGCTCAAATTAAAGGTGTGAGTGTCGCTCAAAGAGATATCGCGGTAACGCATTAAACCTGACAAGGTCAGTTTTTCGATATTGCCGCGATACTGCCTGTTATAGGTTCTGAAAATTCGGTCTTGATTCCATGAATGGATACATGCGTCATTTTTATACGGTATAACTGCCAGTTTTGCGCCACACTATATGAGTGTTAAAGCATATGGTTTGTCGAATCATATGAACATTAGCAACAAGAACATACAGACGTAACGATCGACGAACAGAAAATAGCGGATATAAAAAAGCCGCGTGTTTAAAGAAACATGCGGCTTAATTCTAAGTAGTACTGTTAGCGCTTAGCCTAGTTTAGGCGACTAGCGACTTACTTAGTAAAAACTTCTTTGAAATCACGCTTCAAGATTGCATCACGACGAGCTTTCTTGATTTGTTTAACCATGTCTTTTACACAGTTGTGTAGAACTTGGTCTAGCAGTTGAGCACGGTACTCTTCTTTTTCTTCGTCAGACATGTCTTCTGGAAGTTTAAGAGTAGGGAACTCTTCCATCACGTTAACACCAGCGAAAGCTTGGCTAACTGAGATTAGAGCGTGGAACTGCTCGAAGTTGTCTAAAACATTTTGTGCGCTTGCTGGAAGACTATCCCAAGCTTCGCGTACTGCTTCTTCAGACACTTCGTGAATAGAAGTAACCATAAAGTGCATCTCTTTTGGTACGCCATCAAATTCGATAACTTGACGAAGTTCTGGTGAGATGGTGGTTAAATCGATTTCTTGTTGTTCGTTGTTTGTAGCGTCTGACATAGTATTTCTCTTTAAAAAGAAACAATGCTAAAAAGATCTGTAAAAAAGTCAATATAATATAGAGATTAGGGCATGATTTAAGCCCAAATTTGAGCTACTTTGAATATTCAACACTAGATAAAGGTGATGTGATGATAGAAAAGGGATCTTCAATGCGCATATTGCTGGTTGATGACGTTCAACTAGACAGGATGCAACTTGCTATCCGACTCAAGCAACTGGGTCATATTGTAGAAGCTGTCGGTAGCGGAAAAGAAGCCCTGAGTGTTTATTCTGATTTTGATCCTGAACTCGTGTTACTTGATATCAGCATGCCTGATATGGATGGTTTTGAAGTGGCGAATGAGGTTCGAAGCCGATTCCCAGAATGGGTTCCCATCATCTTTCTTAGTGGTCACGAAGAACCTGAGATGATCGCAAAAGCGATTGACGCTGGTGGCGATGATTACCTGATCAAGCCAGTAAACAAGGTTGTTTTGAATTCTAAGCTGATTGCGATGCAACGTATCGCGCACATGAGACGAGAGCTAAAACAAAGCACAGCCAAACTCGAAGAACTGAACATCCTTCTGCAGCAACAAGCCAACGAAGATGGCCTGACCAAATTGTATAACCGTCGATATATGGATACTAAGCTTGAAGAGAGCATAGCGTGGCACGGAAGACGTAATATATCCATGACAGTCATACTTCTAGATGTAGACTTCTTTAAGCCTTACAACGATAATTATGGTCATATTCAAGGGGATAAGTGCTTACAAGGGCTTGCTAATACCTTGAAACAGCTGTTTGTTCGTGCGGGAGAATTTGTAGGTCGTTATGGCGGTGAAGAGTTTGTTCTGATTCTTAGCGATACAGACAGTGAAGGCGCTAAGGTACACGCGACTCGAGTTAAAGAGGCATTGCATGAGATGAACTACACTCATGAACACTCAACGGTATCGGATAGAGTGACAGCGTCACAAGGTGTGTTGTCATTTGTGCCAGAAGGTGGCGAATCTATTGCGTCTATTTACGAAAAGGTCGATCAAGCGCTTTATCAAGCGAAGCAAAGTGGTAGAAATACCTTTGTGCAACGTAACATTTTGGAGCTTGCGCGTTAGTTGGCGAGCTCTTTTAGATATTTGAATTTATACTTCTAATAGCGTTTGAGCTAGGAAGTGCTTTAAGTGATAAAAGAAATGCCACATTCGAAGTCATTTTCTATGACCAACACATCTTGGACGCTTGCGGTTCCTCTATTTTTTACCGCTTTGGCGACCACTGTTAATGCCAATACGCTATCTGATCTTTTTCGAAAGGATCTAGAGCAGAGCTTTGCCACCAGTGTATTGCTCAACGACACCGATGTTTTCACTTTTGGTATCAATAACTTTGACCCCAATAAAGTGTTTAGTTTGGACAATGAAGACATCGGTTCGAATGATTCGGTAAGTCGTCGCCAAAACATCACCTCCCTGAGTTTGCCTTACACATTTGAATTACCAAGTTACATCGAAGACAACCATCAAGAGGTGACGCTACGCTTGTCTGCATTGCGAATCGAGAACGATGTCGAGTACGCGGCAGCAAACAGAAACGATTTTCAAAAAGAGTCGGTAGTGTCTGGCTACGTCGAATTCGCGAATGTGTCCCAGCTAGACGAATATTGGAGCTTCAGCTCTGCAATCGGTAACCACATCTCTTACTACCGCAATGATTATGAATATCGCGCTTCGTTGCTAAAGCCTATTCAAGACCAACTGGATGGCGTATATCTCAATACTGATGCTTGGGCTTACATCATCGAGCCTAAAATCAAGCTGATGTACGAAGATAAGAATGACTGGGGAAAGTATAAATTGAGCACCAGTTGGCATTACTTTAATGGCATCGGCTGGGGCGAGGCGAATAATGGCAATGTCGGTCATCCTGAAGGGTGGTATATCGCCAATGAAGCCAAGGTTTTCTATGATCTCGTGCGTTGGGATAAGAACATCACTTCGATGTACTCGAGTATAAGACGAATTGATATTGGTGGTGACACCGTGGCATCTATGGGCACCACATCTTACTACGAGGGCAGTGTTGGTTGGTTGCTTAACCCAAACCTGTTTAATGAGTGGGTCGATAACGTGGGAATAGGTTTTACGATTAACTACGGAAGTAGCTTAAAAGGTGGCAGCTTGGTTATCTTCTTCAACCAAGATTAAGCTCTCTTTTTCCAGTTGAGCTATACGGCCTCAAATCAATGAGGCTTGTTGTACTTGAAAGAGATATTTATTGGAGCAGAGTGCTATTAACGTCTTAAGTTATTTAGATCTCTAGCACTCAATATCTTTCGCTATCAACCATTGTTAACGGTCAATACATAGTTTGTTTCGACCGGTTTCTTTCGCTTTATACAGCGCTTGGTCAGCAAGCTTCAACACCTCTTCAGGATGTCTGGTGGTTGTACTATCAGACAATCCAATACTCACCGTCACATTCACCACTTCCGATGGTTTACCGTTCTTGCCACGCTTTTTCATACCCACTTCATGATCGTCGGGGCGCTCATGGCTATTCCGAATCGTCATGTCGTAGTTTTGAACTTCGGAAATCAGAGCTTGAAGGTGCTCTTTAACTTGTTCCGAATGTTTGCCTTTGAAGATAATCGTGAACTCTTCTCCACCATAGCGATAAGCTTTAGCGCCGCCTGTGGTTTCCCTCAGAATGCGTGCCACCAGTTTTAACACATCGTCGCCAATGTCATGTCCGTAGGTATCGTTGAATTGTTTAAAGTGATCAATATCGACCATCGCCATCGAATACTTACGCCCCAAGTGCTTCATATCGACTTCTAAGGCGTGTCGACCGGGAATGTTAGTCAGTTGGTCATTAAAGGCCATATCATGACTAGCGGACATGACATAGACGATGATCAACGTGCCTGACAACGAGAACATGGTGCTCGAGATGTACTGAACGTCGAAGAAGATGAACGTGCAAGAAGAAAGCAGGATAGCGCTATAAACCACAACATCGATAGAGCGGTTATACACCAACACGAGAATGGCAGTAAGGCCAAGTAAGCAAAGGCTATACAACACCAAAACAAAAGGCAGTTTGGAGAAGTCTCTGACAATAAATAGAAGACCATCACTCCATGATTCAAAACCGCCGGCATGGAAGTGAGAGACGATCAATTGTGCCCACACCATAAACAGAACAAGAACGATGGCGTAGAGCAGCATCGACTTTGAGTTTACGCCGTTATCAGGGAAGGCATAAACAAGTAAGCAAGTGACAGGTACTAATGCCGCAAGTAACGAGAGCTCTAATAGCGTTGTGCCAGTATTGAGAGGCGTTTGTAAGCGAACTTGGATGATCAGATAAGCGACAAGCATGGTCACCGATACCATCGCCATTCGACCTTGTCTGAACGTATGGCATAGCAGAACCGCAACGCTCAATAAAATGTAAGGGAGGTTGCTAGCAAACCCTAAATTTGAGTCCGTCACGAGGATGACGTTGTCCATACCAACGAGCAAAATTGTTAACAGGACTAAAGGGAAGCAAAATCGAAATATGCTCGACGTTACAAAAGATGATGCCATTTATGTGGTGAGCCTAACTATATTGATGATCTTATTATTTAATACTTTGCGTAGGATACGGTTAAACAAGCGATTGCCAAGCTTTTTGCCTAAATTAGAGCAAAAACATAGTCATAGGTCGCTATTGGTGCAATCATTTTTATATGTATTTTGAGTTGCTATTAACCTTAGAACGAACTACACAGTATATATGAGAAATTAATTAGTCGTTATAGATACTTAACAAAATCTGCTCTGCTGCTCTTACGTTGGCGCTGTCACTTAAAGGGCTTGATGATCAGTTATCATTGAGTGACCTTTTCATTAAGCGACGAAGATCTGTAATGAAGTCAGAGTAAGATTAAATAATGCCTAAGTTTCAACTATGGACAGTAAAACCTATAACTGAGTTATAGAAAGCTATTAGGAATTGCATGGTTTCAAGTGACTTTAGAAACGACTGCGACTAGAAAAACCGCTACAAATGGAGGTGTGGTATGCAAATTAGTGTTGATGTACATAACTATATGGAAACTCTGGTAGGTCATGTATTGGCTACCGAGGAATATGTGTCTAGTTATACCAACGAACAGTTGGCCGATCTCGCGTGCTTGGCTTTGGGTCAGCTAAAACCTATCTATATTCGTTTTGATATCGATTTTCTGTCAGCATTGCCAGAAGACAAATTGGTGCTCTATAAACGCAATAGTGAGATCGCGGTCAAAAATGCAGAAAGTATGATTATTGACGATCGAAGACGTGAACGTGATGACAATGTGCCTGTTATATTTAGTCAACACAATTTTGACGATGACGTAGAATTGCAATGGTATGAAAAGCCGTTGTTGAACCGTAAACAGTCATGATAGTTTAGGGTGAATACGGTCATTTAAGGAGTAAAAAACGTGGGATTCTTTTCTAGATTATTTGGTGGCAAAGAAAAAACCGAACAAAAAGTAGAGATTGAGCCAGTCGAATATAAGGGTTTCAATATCTATCAAGATGCCATTGCAGAGTCTGGTCAATACCGTGTTGCTGGGCGAATCGAGAAAGAATTCGATGGTGAAATCAAAACTCACCGTTTTATTCGTTCAGATGTTGTTTCAAACAAACAAGATGCCGACGAATTGATGCTCAAAAAATCGCAGATGTTCATCGACCAAATGGGCGACAATATATTTAGCTAGCCAATTAGGGTTAGAATTGATGTTGGTCATAATTTAGAGAGCTTTCAGTGTATATGCTGAAAGCTCTTTTTAGTTTTAGGGACAAAGAACAGCTAGTAGGTTGTTATTAAAAGGATTATTTGCAAGTGGTTTGACCTCTTCGTTCGAGACGGTCGTCATTTATCCAAATGAAGCGCTCAAACTCCATCCAAATCGTTATAAGTAATAACTTTTCCTGTTCTTTGAACAAAACGCTTGAAGTATTAGTTGTCGTTAGATACAAACGAATAAGTCATTCGTGCCAATAGTCAAGGAATAGCTATGCAAATTGGTGTACCAAGAGAAACGCTCGCTGGTGAAACGCGAGTCGCTGCTTCGCCGAAATCGGTAGAACAGCTTCTAAAATTAGGATTTGAAGTTTGTGTTGAATCACAAGCAGGTGCGTTAGCAAGTTTTGAAGATGCAGCTTATGAACAAGCTGGAGCAAAAGTTGTCACCGCAGATGAAGCTTGGAAATCCGATATTATCTTTAAAGTTAACGCTCCGATCGTTGACGAGTCTAAAAATGAAATCGATCTTCTTAAAGATGGCGCAACATTGGTCAGCTTTATTTGGCCTGCCCAAAATCCAGAATTAATGGAACAATTGTCCAGTCGTAACATCAACGTGATGGCGATGGATTCTGTACCACGAATTTCAAGAGCTCAGGCGTTAGATGCATTGAGTTCTATGGCAAACATCGCGGGTTATCGTGCTGTTGTTGAAGCGGCGCATGAGTTTGGTCGATTCTTCACGGGTCAGATTACGGCTGCGGGTAAAGTTCCGCCAGCAAAAGTACTGGTTGCAGGTGCTGGTGTTGCTGGCCTAGCGGCAATCGGCGCTGCGGGTAGCTTAGGTGCAATCGTTCGTTCATTCGATGTTCGTCCTGAAGTTAAAGAACAAGTTGAGTCGATGGGTGCTGAATTCTTGGAAGTGGATTTCAAGGAAGATACCAGTGCTGGTGACGGCTACGCAAAAGAGATGTCTGAAGCATTCAATAAGAAAGCGGAAGAGCTTTATGCAGCTCAAGCAAAAGACGTTGATATCATCATTACAACGGCGCTGATTCCAGGTCGCCCGGCTCCGAAGCTGATTACCAAAGAGATGGTAGACAGCATGAGTGCAGGTAGTGTGATTGTAGACCTTGCGGCGGCCAATGGCGGTAACTGTGAATACACGGTTGCGGATCAAGTCATTACAACGGCTAATGGTGTGAAGGTGGTTGGTTACACTGATATGGTTGGTCGACTGCCGACTCAATCATCTCAACTGTATGCAACGAACCTAGTTAACCTTCTGAAACTGCTTTGCAAAGAGAAAGATGGCAACATCAAAATTGACTTTGAAGATGTTGTTCTGCGTGGTGTTACTGTGGTTAAAGAGGGCGAGGTCACTTGGCCAGCTCCACCAATTCAAGTTTCAGCTCAACCACAACAAGTTAAGCCAAAAGCGGCCAAACCAGAGCCTAAAGTTGAAGAACCTGTTTCTCCAATTAAGAAAGTGGCGGGTATGGCGGTAGCTGTTGGTGCATTCGCTTGGGTAGCTTCGGTTGCTCCAGCTGCGTTCTTATCTCACTTTACCGTTTTTGTTCTCGCTTGTGTGGTGGGTTATTACGTAGTTTGGAATGTAAGCCATTCTCTGCATACGCCTTTGATGTCCGTGACTAACGCGATTTCAGGCATCATTGTAGTAGGTGCACTGTTACAGATCGGACAAGGAAGTGGCGTCGTCACGTTCTTATCATTTATTGCCGTATTAATTGCAAGTATCAATATCTTTGGTGGCTTTACCGTGACCAAACGTATGCTTGAAATGTTCCGTAAAGACTAAGGAGTAACAGATGTCTGAAGGATTAGTACAAGCAGCTTATATTGTTGCTGCTGTATTTTTTATTATGAGCTTGGCTGGGTTATCGAAACAGGAATCTGCGCGTGCAGGTAACTATTACGGTATCACGGGTATGGCAATTGCGTTGATCGCGACGATCTTTGGCCCTCACTCTGCAGGTATTGTATGGATCATCATTGCTATGGTGATCGGTGGTGGTATTGGTATCCACTACGCAAGAAAAGTAGAAATGACTGAAATGCCAGAGCTGGTTGCAATTCTGCACAGCTTCGTAGGTATGGCTGCAGTACTTGTAGGTTACAACAGCTACATCGATCCACCTGCTGCTGTTTCTATCAACCCTGCAGATATTCATGCAGAGCACGTTATCCATCTAGTGGAAGTGTTCCTTGGCGTGTTTATCGGTGCGGTGACGTTCACGGGTTCTATTGTTGCGTTTGGTAAGCTTCGTGGCGTTATCTCTTCGTCTGCATTGAACATCCCTCATAAGCACAAGTGGAATCTAGCGGCTATCGTAGTTTCTACACTGCTGATGATCATGTTCGTTAAAGCAGACGGCAGCATGTTCGCACTAATGGTGATGACACTTATCGCATTCGCATTCGGTTACCACCTAGTGGCATCGATTGGCGGTGCAGATATGCCAGTAGTTGTCTCTATGCTGAACTCGTACTCTGGTTGGGCAGCAGCAGCGGCAGGTTTCATGCTTGCAAACGATCTGCTTATCGTAACTGGTGCATTGGTTGGTTCGTCGGGTGCGATTCTGTCTTACATTATGTGTAAGGCGATGAACCGCTCTTTCATCAGCGTTATTGCTGGTGGATTCGGCCAAGAAGTGGTTGTGTCTGATGGCGATGAAGAGCAAGGTGAACACCGCGAAACATCAGCTGAAGATGTGGCTGATATGCTGAAAAACTCTAAGTCAGTAATCATCACTCCTGGATACGGCATGGCAGTAGCTCAAGCACAATACCCAGTGCATGAAATCACTGAGAAGCTACGAGCGCAGGGCATTAATGTTCGATTTGGTATCCACCCAGTTGCTGGTAGGTTACCGGGTCACATGAACGTACTGCTTGCTGAAGCGAAAGTGCCTTACGATATCGTTCTAGAAATGGACGAAATCAACGATGACTTCGATGAGACAGATACTGTATTGGTAATTGGTGCGAATGACACCGTAAACCCTGCAGCACTTGAAGATCCAAACAGCCCAATTGCTGGTATGCCAGTACTTGAAGTTTGGAACGCTCAGAATGTTATCGTATTCAAGCGTTCGATGAACACAGGTTACGCCGGTGTGCAAAACCCACTGTTCTTCAAAGAGAACACGCAGATGCTGTTTGGCGATGCTAAAAAGAGTTGTCTAAGTATCTTAGAGCATCTATAGAGATCACCTCTAAACAATATGTAACAACTCGATAAGGAGCTCATTTGAGCTCCTTTTTTTATCTTACGAAAGCGACTCTATGTGTGATCTCAGTTGATACGAAGTTGACGAAGCCTGATGCAAAACTTGTCGCAATTGAGGTTTGGCTTGCCAATCAGCCCACTAGTACATATGTACAATGTGGCCGTAATATATTGGCCTTTATCTCTGTAGCTCGCCATTCTCAATGTTTTTCATGCGGTTAAAAATTTATCTTTGATAGCGAATGGTATATATTTGGTTGATCTATATGAATTTGCGTTGGTTTGTGATCATCAAAAGAACATTTACTCTTCTTATCGCTACGTTGTCTGTGTCTGCAAACGCATTTGCTGACTCTTTACCTGAGCGTATCGATAATTTCACCAAACTCTTTGATCATGAAACGGCAATCGAATCTTACGATATTCGAGTGCTACAGGCTGATTATCCAACACGTTTGATCATGCCGTCTTCTATGCTGCCACAAACAGCAGAGTACCCGTTAAAAGACATTCAGCGCTTGTACCAGTTATCAAAAACCTGTAGTGGTAAACTGCCGTTAAGCCCTTTGATTACTGAGCCTTTAGTTTTTACTCGTGCAATGTGTAAAGGCACCAAGCTTTCTGACCGTTGGTTTAGCCGTAGTGGTTTGATTCACCCTGGTGGCGGTTCTTATGCGGCACGATACGTTGAGAAGTACCCAGAAAAATTCGACTCTCTGAAGCGCTTTATGCATATTCAAGAGCGACCAAACACCGAACACGATGAACTACTGTCTCGCTTGCAACAAATGGATAGCGAAGCAATCACCGCGCTGTTAGCGGGTGCGAGTATGTTTGTTGAGCTTGATGAGATGTGGGTAAAACGCGGCTACAGATATTACCTGTATAAAAAATCAGTCTGGAACGAAAATGCCACGCTTGCTGGGTTATCGTTTAGCTTGTCTTCAGAAGGTAAAAGCTGTTTTGTCCAGCGTGGTAATGTGTGTTGGGAAATAGAAGATCATTCAGAGCTTCTGCAAGTCGCCATGTTTATCTTGGTTATTGCCAACATCATGCTTGTCTTAGGTTGGGCGATTTACCGCTGGAACAGCAAGAAACAAGAGATGAAGAGTCGCATGCTGGTTCTTCAAATCCTAACGCACGAATTAAGAACGCCGATTGCGAGTTTGTCATTGACGGTGGAAGGGTTCAGGCGTGAGTTCGAACACTTACCAGAATCGGTATATGATGAGTTCCGTAGGCTGTGTGAAGATACACGCCGTTTAAGACAGTTGGCGGAAGCAAGTAAAGATTACCTGCAATCAGATAATCAACCGCTCGCAACAGAGTGGGTGCCAAGTGTTGAAGAGTGGCTCCAATACAAAGTTGAAGAAGACTTTGCGCCGGGGATTGAACTCCGTGTAAACAAAGATATAGCTGCAAAAGTGAACGTATATTGGTTGGGAACGTGCATCGATAACCTAATCAGAAATGCCGTGAAATACGGTGTGGCTCCAGTAATTCTAGAACTGAATACTTCTGACAAGAAGCTGACATTCAAAGTTATAGATAATGGAGACTTGTCTCGCATAGATTGGGGGCAACTAAGAAAGCCATTCGTAAGTAAGAGTGGACTCGGTTTAGGTCTGACGATAGTGGAATCTATGGTTGGAAAAATGGGCGGTCACATGACGCTTATCGGCCCCCCAACAACATTTATTTTGGAGATACCTTGTGAAACAGACATTGCTTCTCGTTGAAGATGATAAAAATTTAGCTGACGGTTTATTAGTTAGCCTTGAGCAAGCTGGATATGAATGTTTGCATGCAGAACTGATCTCTGAAGTTGAAGGCTACTGGGAACAAGCGGATCTAGTGATTCTAGACCGTCAACTTCCTGATGGCGACTCAGTAGATTCACTTCCAGGTTGGAAGAAAAAGAAAGATATCCCAGTTATTTTGCTGACGGCTCTCGTGACAGTAAAAGACAAAGTAGCGGGCCTAGATTCAGGTGCAAACGACTACTTAACAAAGCCATTCGCAGAGGCTGAGCTATTTGCTCGAATTCGTGCTCAACTTCGCCTGCCAGATTCTGAAGAACAAGATGCATCAAAAGTTATCGCTCAGAATCTTGTTATCGATAAAGCGACACGTGAAGTGTTTTTCAATGAACAGGAAGTAACGTTAACGCGCACTGAATTTGACCTTCTACTGTTCTTGGCAAGTAACCTTGGACGTGTGTTTACACGTGATGAACTGCTTGACCATGTATGGGGTTACAACCATTTCCCAACAACACGTACGGTAGACACGCACGTTCTGCAACTAAGACAGAAACTGCCGGGTCTAGAAATTGAAACGCTGCGTGGCGTTGGTTACAAGATGAAAGCGTAATGAGAATAGCCTTACTTCCACTATTAATGTTTTCTTGCGTAGCGAATACCGCGCAAGCAACGGATTGGTTTAAGAGCAGCGATGCTCTGACTCAAGTTCATAAACATCTGCTAGATAACGATTTACCTCAGATGTTTGACTCATTAGTGGAAGTTTGGCAAATCAACTCGTCTCAATCACGAGAAGATCACCTCAATGAACTGTTCGATCAAGCATTGAACAAAGATTGTGGTAAAACTCTCACCAGAAAAACACTCCCAGATTGGATTAGTTCAGTCGTCGTTAAAAGACACATCATTCAAAGCCCTGGCCGAGATACCTTTCGTGTATCGATTAATGTTGAATCCGAAAACAACATTCAAGACATTACCTTCGAGAAGTGGGTCGATAAGATCGTTTCTTCGGACAGTGAGTTAACCAAAGACAGTGAAGTGGTTAACAACGCATCGGTGAGTCTATACCGCAAGCGTTACAATTTAGCCTCTCAACTTGAATCCGGTTTATACCGTTTAAGCGTTAAAGGTGATGGCGGAAAGTCTTGGAGCACTTGGGTTGTTTTGGGTGAAGTTGCCATGCGTCAACAAGTTCGCTGGGCATCAAAAGACACGTGGCGAATCGATAAAAAAGAACTACTCAATCCTTATTGTCCGCTCCCTAAGCTCGAAATCGGTTTGTACGATTACGTTGATGAACACTATGAACAGGTCTGGGGCAAGAGCTACGAATCTGATTATCCAATGAACCTTACTGGTGAAGAACTTCCTAATGATCGCTATGTTTTAGCGGTTTCAATGGTGCATTCACGCTGGCAAGGCGACATAGCGATAGAACAAGCACAAACTATCAGTAAAACTTATGATATTTCTAGCGAAGAAGAGTTAAAGTAATTTAAAATTGTGCCGTTAACTATGTAAGGGATCTAACAAAGATAAACGGCATGAAAAAAACTACAAAACTACTCGCAGCGTCAATTGCATTCGCCAGTCTTCCTCTTTCAGCAGCAAACTACGCCATTGAAACGCGTGGTGATGCGATGGGTGGTGTTGGTGTTGTTTCAGCAAACTTCCTAACTGCTCCATTCTATAACCCAGCACTTGTTGCGATTTATCGTCGTAATGATGACATGGGAATGATCACGCCAAGTTTTGGCGGTAATTATAATGACCCTAATAACTTAGTTGATGATATCGATAATTTAGTTGACAGCATTGAGTCAGGTACTGTGACTGGTTCTGATCTAGATGCTCTTAATGGTGATAGCCTGAATGTTGATTTAGGTGGTGTTGTAGCATTCGCTCTACCAAATCAGTATATTGCAGCAAACGTATTTGCAAAAGCATACACTGAATCATTTGTAACCCCTGATACATCTAGTGACGCTGCTAATAGTGACTTGGTTAATGCTGAGTTAACTGCTGTTAAAGCTGTTTCTATTGGCATTATGGAAGCTGGTATATCATTAGCAAAATATCAAACGTTCATGGGACAACATTTGTCGTTTGGTATTTCTCCAAAACTCCAAAGAATCTATACGTATAACTACATTGCCTCGGCACAAAACTACGATCTAAGTGATGTTCGAGAAAACGACACCGCGGAAACTACATTTAATATTGATGCAGGTGCGCTTTGGTTTTACGGCCCATTTAGAGTGGGTTTTTCTGCAACGAATATTATAGACCGTGAGATTGAAACTAAATCCGTTAGCCAACAGCTAACAAGCAGCACAGGGGCTACAAGAACAGTAACATCGAGTCATTCTTATAACCTGGGGCCTGTCTACACTGTTGGTGCGGGGATCGTTTCTGATTACTTTACGTTGAGTGTTGATTATGATTTGAATGAAGCAGAGAAGTTTACTTCGTTCGAAGACAACGAACAGATGATTCGTGTTGGTACTGAAGTCGACCTGTTACGTCAGCTTAAGCTAAGGGGAGGGTATTACAAGAACCTGGCTTACTCTGATTCAGAAGGAACAGTGACAGCTGGTGTTGGTATCTCGCCATTGAACTTGTTTCAGCTAGATCTAAGTGCTAACTACACGAATGAAAATGCAATGGGTGCATCCATCAATTTCCTTGCTAGTTACTAACAGTCCTTATATAGTTCTGCTCCTAAATAAAGGAGCAGAGCATGCTAAACGACTTACCAACCCTTTCTCACGAAGAACAACAGAAAGCTGTTGAACGAATTCAAGAAATGATGACCCAAGGCATCAGCACAGCACAAGCTATCAAAATCGTTGCTGAGCAAATCCGTGAAGAAATGAGTAATAAAGAAGAGTAGGGCATCAGCCCTTCTTTTTTAACCCTTAGTGCACTATAACTAAATAATATACCCTCTAGTATATTATCTCGTACATACCAACTCTTTAGCTACCCTGAATTCCCGACCTATCCAAAACCATTAAGTTCCTTTTATTCAGTAAGTTATGTCGGAGTGATCCACTTTTCAGGCATTTCTTGGCTTTGGGTTGTAATTAAATTACAGTAAGTTCTGAAAGTGGAACAATCGCCATTTTAGGTGTCAGTATTTGTGTCACCGTACCTAAGTGGCTAAATATATGGTGTTTTTACGGCTAGTGACGTTGTGACTTGTATTTTGAACGGATGAGAATCCATGAATGTTCAGAAGCAGACAAATGATGATTTCATCGAAGAACAGAGTGAGACAATCCACAGCGGTAATGTTCAAAACCGATATCGCGAATGGCTTACCACCGCTTAGAGCAAGCTTCGTTGCCACATATGTGCTTTACAGAATAAGTATTTAAAAAGCTTACGAGGCGTAAGGTGTTGTGTAGAAGTCGATTAAGGAATGCGGCGCGTATCAATTTGAGAATGCTAAATTGATGTGTTTTCTATTGGGGAATGATAAGTCTAAGCGATAGAACTTGTTAGAAATAGGGTCGCTTTGAGCGCTGTAGTTGTCGTCGTGGTTACGTATGTAGAATCGAAACCTTGGCTCCTCTTGACCTTCATATTCTATATTGATGGTGACCGAATCGAACGTTGAGAGATCGAGCCCTTTATTTTGGGTCGATCTCTTAACGTACTCAATTTCACAGAAGGGTAAGCTATAGGTTTGTTCAAAGTCACGCTGTAACTTAATTCCATCTTCTGACTTATGTAATGAGCCTACGGTGCCACCATCGTGGTCTCTGTCCGTATTTACGCGCGTAGGCTATCTGTCAGGTGTGATGATGTAGTTCTTATCCATGAGCGTATTAAAAGAGATCAACGACACTAGCGTGAATGCTAGGCAAAAATACGCGCCCAGCGACAGATATATGCCTAAATAGCGTTGTTTTTGTTCGGTATTTATACGAAAGGTAACGTTTTTAAGGGGATAATAATTTAACTGTGTAAATATACAGTTATTATTTGGGTTCTTTATTTTGTGTTCCATAGGACCAAGCTTTACCTGTACAGCTAGCTACAGTGTCACTTTACTTATTGATTACATGTGTCGATAAACATTATAAGCTTTCTAATCTCAGGCGGTAACACCATTGCGACTTCAAAGCAGGCATATCAGTTAGAGAAAACAAGTAAAGAAAAACTAAGCGCAATGGGTTTAAAGTAACTCTTAGGTTTATTACCAAAGCTACCTAAGTCCAATTGAACGTAATTTCAAGGAAAACCGTGATTATGGATCTCCCAAGTATCGGTGTTGTGTACCAGCAATAAGTGTAATGAATCTATGCAAACTGAACACAAAGTACTAACTCTAGAGAGAATCGTTAAGAAGGTTTGAAAAATGTGTGTGCGAATCTACGTAAGACAGACGAACTTTATTAGCTGATGGATTTGAACGAAAGCTCAGCATGTGCAGTTGATAAAAAACATTGGTCGCGTGTGTGAAATCTGAAAAAGAAACAACAGCAATGCTCACAAGAATCACACACAACGCGGCGGTTCGTTAGTGCAAACAGAGAAGTGGCAAGATAAGTTAAATCAGATGGACAAAGTTTCTCGTCAATTAGATTTGCTGAATGAAGGTTGGATTGTGTAGATGTTGGCCGCACATATAATTATTTGATTTCAAATGCGCTAAGAAAACCCTGAACGGCGCAAGAAGCGTGAGAGTCAGTTGGAACAAGGATTTTAAGGACAAAAGATGAGAATACTACCTTTAGAATTAACTACACGTATTATTAACTGCGTATTATGTACGTTATGTTAAATGGATTTTGATGTTTATAAGGCAGATATCTTTGTGTGATGCCCTGCCTTTGTATTGTGCCGATATTCTCTAATTTATACTGTGTATTTAACCAAACTAGCTATTTACCATAAAATACCTAATAACCAGTGATAATAATCTTCGATTTTAACCCTGGTATTAGTTAGAGATTAACCGCCAGCAAATTTAACTTTGTAGCCTTTCTTTTCAAGGTGCGCTTTGATCTTGTCGCGCGCGTCACCTTGAATTTCGATGTTGCCATCTTTTACTGAGCCACCGCAGCCGCAAACTTTCTTGAGTTCTGCTGCCATTAGTTTTAATGGTGCGTCATCTAGGTCTAAGCCAGTTACGACAGAAACGCCTTTGCCTTTACGGCCTTTGGTTTCTTTTTGGATTCGAACGATACCATCGCCTTTAGGACGTTGGACTTTCTCTTCTTCAGGCTTAATGCGACCTGTTTCTGTTGAATATACTAGGCTCATAATTTACTTCTTTTGTTGCTCTGCTTTTTGTTTTGCGAGTAAGTAAGCTTCTATATGGCGTTGGATTGCAACCTTGCCGCCTTTGATTAAGCGACCGTTAAACATGCAATACCACGCATTAGGCTCACCGGTGTCATTCTTGATTTGGTAGCCGTTGAAGTTTTCAGTCGAGCCACCAGTTCCTCTCGACTTATTTAATGACATGAATTCTTTTGGATCAATAATAGATGCGGTATCAATCCACCAATCAATACTCTTTTTCACGGCAGCTAGGTTGCCCTGAATAACGTTGTTTTTTAACTTAGCACGCCAAACTGTGTTGTTAGCATCTATCGATTGAAGATGGACGCTTCGGTAAATTGAATTAGCCATATCTATTAATCATCTTTCTGTTTTCACTGCATTAATCATAAGTATACTAATAATGATATCAAGCATAATATGGTAAAAACACCTGTCGAGGTATGGTAATTTGAGAAAAAAAGTCCCTATTTTAACTGACTCTGTGATAATTAATTCATTTGTTGAAAAATTAAACAGCAACGCGACAATAGAAATTATAGATGAGTTGACAGGATTTCAATACTCTCGCAATTCACTGTTGGGCATTTACAGTGATTGGAATCGCTATCATGCGTTCTGTACCAAACATCGTATTAACACACTTCCCGCATCTATAACCGCTGTTCGTCGTTTTCTTGAAACGGAGTCTAACGATAGAAAATACGCATCGCTAAAACGTTACACTGCAACGCTTAGCATGTTACATACTGTGTTGAGCTTTGCTAACCCGATCAAGCACAGGCAAGTTCGCTTTACCCTACTCCACTTACAATCTCAAATGGCCGGTGACGCTAAACAAACCAATGCTATGACATCTGTGCATCTCACTGATTTGAATACGTTACTCTCCCATGAGAAAGCAAACCTGAAAGAGATCAGAGACATTGCTATTTATAACGTGATGTTCGAGTGTGCTTTAAAGCGCTCAGAGCTTAAGTTGTTATCGATGAGTGATGTTGAGTACGTTGAAGATCATTACCAAGTAACAGTCAAAGATTCAGCTTATCAGTTGTCACAAATAGCCAGTGTTGCACTTCAACGTTGGCTTTCGTTTACTGGTATACAAGATGACTTGCCAGTATTTCGTGCGATAGACAAGCATGAGAATATTGGTTTGCAGCCTTTAGATGATTCGTCCATCTATAGGATATTGAGAAGAGCTAGCGACTTACTTCAACTGCCAGAAAATCACCATTTCTCTGGAAATTCGATTCGTGTTGGTGCTGCACAAGAGTTGTCGAAACAAGGTCTTAAGGTGAGAGAGATTCAGGACTTTGGTCGTTGGCTTAGCCCGGCAATGCCAGCTCAATATGTCGGTTTCACGGGAACGGCTGATAGTGAGAAAATGAAGTTTAAGGCGTTAATACCTTGGCAATGACGGGTCGCAGATTACTTGGATATTACTATTTTGATATAAGTTATGGTTAAAACGATATTTGTAAAAACGGTTAGCGTTAAAAACAAAAAGCGCCTTGGCGAAAGCTCAAGGCACTTGTTGGTTCAGCTCTAAGTGAACGAAAACGAGTTAGAAACCTAAGAAAGGCTTGTTCTCACGCAGTTTTCTAAGAACTGGCTGAATTTGTGGCCGTCATGCTCAACCATTTTAGGGAACATGGAGATTGGCGTCATACCTGGGAAGGTGTTGACTTCGTTCAGGTAGATTTCGTTGTCTTGCGTTAAAAAGAAGTCGATACGAGACAAGTGACGAAGCTTCATCTGGGTGAAGACTTTTCGTGCGCTGTCTGCAATCAATTCACGCTGTTCGTCAGTTAAATTACTTGCTTCAACTTCAGTGATCGAGTGGCTGTCTGCACTGTACTTCTCTTCGTAAGAGTAAAATGCGCCATTCGGTGCAATCACCTCACCCGGTTTGCTGATGTGTAGCTCGCCATCGATTTCATAAGCAGCAATTTCTAGCTCTCTAGGCACCACTGATTTCTCAACCAATACTTGGTTCGAGAAAGTGAACGCCTTGTTGATAGCCTCGCTTAAATCTTCTACTTGGTTAACTTGGTAACAACCTACAGAAGAACCTTGACGAGCCGCTTTCACAAACACTTTACCCCACTTTTCAAATGCTTGAGTTGCTTGTGAGTGAGCTTGATCATTGTTGTCTGATAAGAACAGGTACGGCGTGTTTGGAATACCAAGTGCGTCGTACCAAAGCTTTGACGTGATTTTGTTAAAGCTGTTGTTGCTTGCTTCTGGACCACAACCTAGGTATGGAATTTTAGCCATTTCAAACAGTGATTGAATGTCACCTGTTTCACCTGGGAAACCGTGTATGCAAGGCACAATGAAATCGACTTTAGATGCTAAATTGTCACCGCGTAAGGTTTGGTCGTTAATATCAAGATAAACCAATTCACCTGAATCAAGACACCAGCCTTCGTTCTTAATTTCAACTCTTACAACGTTAAAATCTGCAACGCTATTAAGTTGTTCAAAAAGGTAATTGGCTGAAACTAAAGATACTTCATGCTCTGAAGATCCACCGCCGCAAAGTAGAAGGATGTTTGTGGTGTTCATGGGTAAATTCGGTCCTTGAAACTAGGAGTACTGACTTCAATGATAAACAAAAGTCGAGATAGGTACAGTGTTTTGATTGTTAAAATTGCGTTCGAAAGATCGAGCGATTAACTATTAAACAAAACAGCGAGTCTTAAAACAAAAGAAGGAGCATTTGCCCTTTCTTTATGAATCAAAACTTAGTTCAACTTGTTAAGCGTTGGGTATTCAGAGTTCTTGATGTCATCAATGCTCTTAACGAACGGCTTCAAGTTTTGGAAAGTGTTCGGCAGTGTTGAGATTGCCTTTTTAGCTTCTAAGCGTGTTGCGTAGTCACCATAAAGTACCGTGAACCACTTAGTGCCGTTAACCATTTTGTAGTTTTCCCAAACTGGTTGAGAAGTCGTAGGTAGCATTTTCACGAAAGAATCGACTTTACTTTGGCTGCCAACAGCAACAACTTGAACTGTGTAACCAAAACGTTGGTTCATGTCTTGTTGTTTCTTGGTTGGGCCTGTCACTACTGCAACTGGCTTAGCTTGAGTCGTTTGAGCGACTTTCTGTTCAACAGGTTCGGTTCTGATAACGTTGACAACATTTTCTTCAACAACGCTTGTTTGCTCAGATTGAGATACAACTGGAGCTTCAACTTTTGCCGTTTTGTACTCTTCTTGATAACTATCTGAAGTGACATTGGTAACGTAGTCGTCAGATACACACGCAGCCAAGAGCAGTGGCAAAGTCACAATTGCAAATTTTTTCATGGAAAGCTCTATATCCTTAATAATAATTACTATAAATCATGCCGATACGTCGGTTTAGAATCAAGTTAACTTTGGGATTATACACCATTAGTGGGTGACCTATTTCACAAACTTTATGCAGTGTTTACTTATTCATCTGAATTCGGTGAATTTGCCATCAACCTGTGAGTGCAAAGTAAGTTACGATGAACTTACGTGCATTGCTAGGATATGTCTATGAATCATCTTGATCCCCTACTTAAACCCCGTTCAATCGCTGTTGTTGGTGCTTCTCAACGAGAAACACGCGCAGGATATATTGTTATGAACAATTTGTTGCATGGGGATTTTAAAGGTGCGGTGATGCCGGTTACGCCGAAATATGATTCAGTGGCCGGTGTGCTTTCTTACAAGAACATTTTGTCGTTACCGATTGTTCCTGACCTCGCAATCTTGTGTACCAATGCGACCCATAATGTCGCTATTTTTGAAGAACTGGCTGAGAAAGGTATAGCCTCTGTCATTGTGCTTTCTTCAGACATGCAGCAAGAAAGCGATAATGGTGAGACGTATGATGAACGATGCCTAGCGATTGCCAAAAAGCACAACATTCGAGTGTTGGGTTCCAATAGTTTGGGGGTGATTGTTCCTTGGTTAAATTTGAACGCCTCATTCTCTCCAGTGACAGCATTACCCGGTAAGATCGCCTTTGTTTCTCAGTCGGCAGCTGTGTGTACCACTATTCTCGATTGGGCTAATGACAAAGAGATCGGTTTTTCGGCGTTTATCTCTATAGGCAATGGTAGCGATATCGAATTCTCGGAGTTATTGGATTATCTCAGTACCGACTCTCACACCGAAGCGATATTGCTTTATGTAGACAGCATTACTGATGCGAGGCGCTTTATTTCTGCAGCGCGTGCGGCTTCGCGTAACCGACGAATTTTGGTGTTGAAAGGCGGTCGAACGGCGAAAGGCAGAGCCGCAGCAATGGCTCACACTGGCGGTGCCGACACATTAGATATTATTTATGATTCCGCAATCCGACGCAGCGGCATGCTACGAGTTAAGAACTTACATGAACTGTTTGCTGCGGTAGAAACACTGACTCATTCAGTACCATTGCGAGGCGAGCGCTTGGCTATTGTTACTAATGGTGGCGGCCCTGCGATTATGGCTGTGGACACCCTATTTGACCGCGGTGGTAAGCTCGCAGAGTTTTCAGAAGAGACACTTGATAAGTTGAACAAGGTTTTGCCATCGAGTTGGTCTCATAGCAATCCTATCGATATTGTCGGCGACGCTGGTGATCAACGTTATATCGACACTATAAACATCTTACTCGATGGCGATGAAGCAGACGCGATTCTTATCATGCACAGCCCTTCAGCGGTCGCACATTCCGCTAAAACGGCAGAACGAATTATTGAAGCGATTAAGAAGCACCCTCGCCACAAGCGCTTTAACATCCTGACGAATTGGTCTGGTGAGCTAACAGCAAGGCCCGCACGAAAGCTGTTTACCGAAGCGGGTTTCCCAACTTATCGGACCCCTGAAAGCTCTGTGGTCGCATTCATGCACTTAGTCGAGTACAGACGTAACCAACGTCAGTTAATGGAAACGCCGACCACTGCAGAAAAAGTACACATTGAAGATCTAGCAGATGCGAAAGGTTGGATAGAAAGAAAACTACTGGATAAAGATACAGTTAGCCTTGATACTCACCAAAACAGTCAGTTTTTCAAGAGCTTCAACCTCGATGTGTTACCAACTTGGATCGCTTCTGACCCAAGTGAAGCGGTACACATCGCTGAAACGATCGGTTATCCCGTCGCAGTAAAATTACGTTCGCCGGATATTGCACATAAGTCAGACGTACAAGGCGTGATGCTCAATTTGCGAAACAGCAGTGAAGTTGCCAATGCGGCTCAGGCAATTCTCGATCGTTCTCAATTATCCTTCCCTACAGCAAACATCCACGGCTTGTTAATTCAAGGTATGGCTAAGCTCGCGGGCGGCCAAGAGTTGCGTATTAAGGTTACAACAGACGAAACCTTCGGCCCAATCATATTACTTGGACAAGGTGGTTCGGAGTGGGATGAGTCGATTGATGCCGCAGCTGCTTTTCCACCGCTCAACATGACACTGGCGCGTTACTTGATTATTCGAGCGATAAAAAGCGGCAAGATTCGTCTACAAAAACTCCCTAACCCCATCGATATAGAAGGTTTGTCTGAGTTATTGGTACGTATATCGCAAATGGTAGTGGATTGCCCTGAAATACATGATTTGGATATCCATCCAGTACTGGCCAATGGAGACAAGTTCACAATATTAGACGCAGATATTATCTTGAAAGCTTATGAAGGTGATCCTCAAGAACGGTTGGCAATACGTCCTTATCCTGTAGAGCTCGAAGAAAACATTCAACTCAAGGATGGCACAGAAGTGCTGTTACGCCCTATTCTCCCTGAAGATGAACCACTTCACGCAGACTTCATTAATAGAGTATCGAAAGAAGATCTTTATAAGCGTTTTTTTAGTGATGTGGGTGAATTCAATCATGAGGCATTGGCTAATTTTACTCAGATTGATTTCGACAGAGAAATTGCTTTTGTGGTTGTTCGCAAAGAACAAGGTGTTCCGGCTATTATCGGTGTATCAAGAGCGCTAATTAACCCAGAAAACACAGATGCAGAGTTTGCGATATTAATTAGGTCTGATCTGAAAGGTGTCGGATTAGGTCGAATTCTTCTGACTAAGGTTATCGACTACTGCCGAGCAAAGCAGACCAAGCAAATGTCTGGGATGACGATGCCAACGAACAGAGGCATGCTAACACTAGCTCAAAAGTTGGGGTTTGAGCTAGATATTAGTTTTGAAGACGGTACTGCGGATATGGTGTTGCCGTTACTTGAGTGACCATGTCTTTTTAAGGTGCTGAATACACCATGATTTGGCGTCGCCCATTTTATTGCGTCGCCAAGCCATAACAATATCGATCGGTTGTGGTTCTGTACCGGAGATCTGCTGTAGTACGCCAGATTCAATCAAAGGTTTAGCGACACTATTCGGTAAGGTGCCAATCCCTAGTCCTGATGTCAAAGCCTCTACTTTCGCAGGAAAGCTTGTCACGGTTAAACGTGGCTGTTTCTCTAGAATATTGATGCTTAGTGCTGGCTGATCGCGTGCGGTGTCTGCAATGGCAATAACCCTGTAACTTTCTCTCGCCTTCTGATCGAATTCACCAGAACGCTTGTGAACATAGTGGCTTGATGCCGCGACCCACACCATCTCCATTTTACCAATTACGTCACTTTTCATATCGTTTGGAATTGTATCGAGCTTAGGGCATATCAATAAGTCAGCACGACCATCTGTGAGAGATTCCCAACAACCCGCTAAGATTTCCTCTTGCAAACGAACGCGTGTTTTACTGATTTTTCCTAGTTCATCTACCAGTGGGAAAAAGTTAGCAATCGGGATAATGCCATCAAAGGCGATGGTCAAATCGAGCTCCCAACCATTGGCTAGAATGCTTGCCTCGTTAACAAGACGTTCTGTAGCTCCAAGAATGATTCTACCTTGCTCAAGTATCAACTGACCCGCTTCCGTGAAATTTGCACGGTGGCCTGAGCGGTCAAAAATCATGATGTCTAGATCTTGTTCAAGCTTCTGTATTTGATAGCTGAGTGATGAAGGCGCTCTGTCCATTTCATTGGCCGCGGCGGCGAAACTTCCACGTCGGTCGATGGCGTCTAGGATGTGTAACGCTTCAAGTGTTATTGGACTATGCATAGCTTTCCTACTTTATAAATGAGACTTGAATCACAAAAACAGAAGCATTCAGACTGTGAATGGAACTGTAAAAGTCTTTTTAATACAGATATTTAAGAGTATTAATTATGAGTTAGTTGATAAAATTGAAAATTATTTAAATGCAAATAATAGTAATTATCATTTAGATCTAATATTATGTTTCGCAAATCAAGATAATACTATGGAACTAAGGTAACTATCAGATGTATAAGCAATCCCTGCTCTCTGCTTCAATCGTTTTAGCGCTTTCATCAACATCAGCCTTTGCTGAAGATTATGCCCTATTTGACGAGGTTGTTGTATCTTCGACTCGTACTAATCAACAACTTGAAGATGTTGCTGCGTCGGTAACTGTGATTAACGATAAAGATATCGAAAAAAACATGGTTACGGATGTAGAAGACTTATTTAAGTACACACCAGGTGTCACGGTGACTACGAATTCTCGCCAAGGGATTCAAGGTATTAACATTCGTGGTATGGAAGGTAACCGAGTAAAGGTTATCGTTGATGGAGTATCACAAACTAGCCAATTTACTCCAAGTGGTACTCAGTCATATAACTTCATTAACTCTTCACGCATTGATGTCGATACGGATATGTTGAAGTCTGTCGAGATTGTTAAAGGTGCGGCTTCTTCTCTGTATGGTTCTGACGCGATTGGTGGTATTGCTGCGTTCGAAACAAAAGACCCGAGTGACTTTTTAAAAGACAAAGACTTCGGTGGCCACGCGAAGTTCAACTACTCTTCATCTGATAATACCTTTAGCGAATCGGTTGCTTTAGCAAATCGTATTGGCGACCTAGAAACGTTAGTTGCTTATACTCGCAGAGACGGTGAGCAAACTGATAACTTTGGTACACCTGATGAGCAAGATACTCAGAACAACAACTTGTTGGTTAAGCTTCAGTACCAATTAAACGAACAACACCGTTTAGAGTTTTCTGGTAACTTCATTGAGAATTCTGGTGATACCGATTTAAATAGTGCAAGTTACACCGACTACACTGGCGAAGACACAACCAGCCAACAGCAAATCGGTATCAAACATATTTGGGATGCTGACCTAGCGTTTGCAGATACTATTACTTGGCAAGCTGACTGGCTGAGCAAAGAAGAGAATGGCGTAACTAATCGTACTTCTAATGGCGGTATGTTCCTACCTCCGGCAGGTAATGTTCAGAAAAAGGACTATATCTACGAGGATGAAGGTTATCAATTTGATGTGCAATTCGATAAGTTCTTCATGACGGGTAATGTAGAAAACTACTTTATCTATGGCGCTTCATATTCGGACAAAGACATTAAAAACGTTAATAACGAATATAACTCCATCAGCGCAGACCAAGTTATTTTCTACATCCCTGCCGCATCTGAAAGAAAATATGGATTCTTTGCTCAAAATGAAATGACGATCGGAAATTGGATGATTACTCCGGGTGTTCGTTTTGATGGTTTTGAAACTGATCCAGGTGATACAAGTCAAAACCCAAGTGGTAACCTAGAAGAGTCTTATGCAAAATATTCAGACTCAGCTGTTACCGGACGTTTGGGTACAACTTACACGCTTAATGATGAAAATAAGATCTTCGGTCAAATCAGCCAAGGCTTTAGAGCTCCTGATTTCCAAGAGCTTTACTACTCATTTGGTAATCCTGCTCACGGTTATTTGAATGCCCCTAACCCTGACTTAGAAGCTGAAGAAAGTATTTCATACGAGTTAGGTTGGCGTCATAACACAAATTATTCATCAAGCGAAATCGCTATCTTCTACAGCGATTATGATAACTTTATTGATAACGTAGCAGTTAGTGGCTCAGCCACTCCGGCCGATCCAACAATATATCAGAATGTAAACATTGATGAAGCCGTAATTAAAGGTATCGAAGCGTCAAATACACAGTCTTGGAATAGCTTCATGCCAGTGAAAGGTGTTAGTACTCGTGTTTCTGCAACGTATACTGAAGGTGAAGATGGCGAAGGTAATCCTCTTAACAGTGTAAACCCTTGGAACGCTGTCGTTGGTTTTAACTATGATGCTCCTTCAGCACTATGGGGTACATCACTTAACATAAGCTACACAGCAGGTAAGAAGTCTAGTGATATCAACAGCGATGGTTTGAATGATGAAATTCTACCAATTGATTCAGCAACTGTAGTTGACCTAACAGCATACTACTTGCCGATGAAGGATCTTACGCTTAGAGCAGGTCTCTTCAACGTTACGGATGAAGAGTACTACTCGTGGAATGACGTTCGTGGATTCTCACAAGAAGATAAAGATTACACGCAAGCAGGTCGTAACTGGTCAATTACAGCTAAATACGAATTCTAATTCGTTAAAAAACTGAATTGCAGATACTAAAAAGCCAGCTAAATGCTGGCTTTTATTATTTCACTAAAAATTGTATCAAAAAGGATAAAGTGAAATTACTTCTCTGCCATTTCTTTCTTAACCATTACTGCTGCAGCAATGATGAAAGTGATGATTAGGCCTAGTTCCATGATTAACTCCAAAGAAAATTAACATTAAACATATAATTCGCGAGCATAATAACACAGTGGATACAGAATGATACTTTTTAACCACTAATTTACTTTTTATTCGATTAAGATCAAAAAAGATGCCCGAAAGCATCTTTTAATTTTTGAATCATTCACGAAACCACTAGGTTAACCAGGGAATCCATTCGGGTTTGTTGACTGCCAGCGCCATGTATCTTCGGTCATTTCAGCCAATGTGCGGCTTGCATTCCAGCCCAGTTCTTTCTGAGCTTTAGCTGGATCTGCCCAACACTCTGCGATGTCACCAGGACGGCGTTCAACTAGCTTGTAAGGGATCTCTTTACCGCTTGCTTGTTCGAATGCTTTAACCATGTCTAACACACTTGAACCGTTACCCGTACCAAGGTTGTAGATATGAAGACCGTCTTTGCACCCTACTTTCTCAAGCGCTGCGATGTGGCCATCAGACAGATCCATTACGTGGATGTAATCGCGAACGCCAGTCCCGTCTTTTGTTGGATAATCGCTACCAAATACAGATAGGAATTCACGGCGGCCCACTGCTACTTGAGAGACAAATGGCATTAGGTTATTTGGGATACCTTGCGGGTCTTCACCTAGCTCACCACTTGGATGTGAACCTACAGGGTTAAAGTAACGCAGCAGTGTAATGCTCCAATCAGGATTGGCTTTTTGGAAATCGGTTAAACACTCTTCAACCATTAGTTTACTACGACCATATGGGTTGGTAGCGCTTGTTGGGAAGTCTTCAGTAATTGGCACACTTGCAGGATCACCGTATACCGTTGCTGAAGAGCTAAATACCAAGGTTTTTACACCCGCATCACGCATTGCATCAACAAGAACTAAAGTGCCGTTTACGTTGTTGTCGTAGTATTCAAGAGGCTTTTCCACAGACTCTCCGACGGCTTTCAGACCAGCAAAATGGATAACCGCTTCGATGTTGTGTTGCTTCATAGTTTCAGTCAAAAGCGCTTTATCACGAACGTCACCTTCAATGAAGTTGGGACGAACGCCCGAGACTTTTTTGATGCGCTCTAGAACGCTTGGTTTGCTGTTGTACAAGCTATCAAAAAGTACAGGTGTCATACCTGCGTTGATCATCTGGATACTTGTATGGCTACCAATGTAACCCATGCCACCTGTAACTAAAACATTCATGCTTAGCAGACCTTTTAATTAAAAATATTCAACCTATCACTTATGATACAACAACTTAGGGTGAGCTCACAAACACCGGTGCCTATTTACCCTCACGAGCGAACACAAACTGACCTTTTCCTTTGCGTTTCGCTTGGTACATAGCCTCATCAGCAACCTTTAGAATCACGTCAATATCACGCTCTGAGCCATCAACTAAATTGATACCTAAGCTCGCCCCAACATGAAGTGAACGCTGTTTATAATTCACTTCTTGCCCGATCAGATCCAACAATCGCTCGGCTAACTTCGCTAATAAGACTTTGTTTGTCTGTTTAATAATAAGAACAAATTCATCACCCGACAAACGTGCAACCAAATCCCCCGCTCTTACCTGAGATAATAACCGGTTTGACACTTCTTTAAGGATTTCGTCACCCGCATCGTGACCATAGTTGTCATTCACTTCTTTGAAGCCATCCAAATCCAAGTAAATAACCGCAAAATGCTGATTTGAATAGTGGCTCGACGTGACAACATCATCCATAACCTTATACAGCTGCGCTCTATTCGCTAACCCGGTTAATGCATCGTGATGAGCCAAGTGTTCGAGTCTTTCCATCTCTTTAACGTTGGATAAATCAGACAGCGTTAATACCATATCAAACTCGTCTTTCTCGTTGTCTGAGGCAATTCGATTCACTTTGACAAACATTGGAACTAACGTGCCGGACGCGCTTTTCTCCCACACTTCGCCTTGCCATTGACCATAGTTGTCTAACGAACTGCGAATTGTCGGCATCAATGATGAAAATTGCTGCCACGAAAATACTTCAAATGGTGTTTTGCCCACCAGCAGATCAGAGTGATAACCGAGAAGTTGTGTGATCGCCGGGTTAACCATGGTTATCACATTGGATGAGTTGAGCACGATCAAGCCGTCTTTACTGTTTTCGAAAACACCCGCAGCAATACGTTGGCGACTCATGGCCGTTTCTATGTCGGTGACATCTTGGATTGCATAAAGAATACGACCATGTTTTGTCAAAGAACGACTGCTCACACGAAGCCAGCGTTTTGATTGAAAGAGATCGGTGGTTTCCAGCAATTCGTCATTAAGTTCAATATTGGCATCAATAACATCTTGTAAGTAACCCGTTTGCTTGGTCGCGATCAACTCTTGGATCAACAAATTCTCAAGAAAGGCTTCCGAGCATTTAAAAATATCCCGAGTAGCTGCGTTCGCATGAAGAATGAGCCCTTTTTCATCCACCACCAACAAAGAGTGCTGAACGGTTTCAATGACCTCATTTGCGAATGATTTTTCTTCTTGTAACTTGTCTAACGTAAAATTGATTTGGTTATCGCGATGTTGAAGCCTTTCTAACATGGTATTGAAAGCTCGAACCAGATCGCCGATTTCATCGCGGTTCGTTACGACTAATTTAGGCTGCTTCGAACGACGCTCAACAAAGGCTTGCATCGCCTCATTGAGGTCAAACATCGGTTCGATAATCAAGCGTTGCACCAATTTGACCACTACTCCGCCTAACATCACCAGAAACAACAGGTAGACGACCGCAACCTTGAAAATATTCGTTAAGATCGAATTAAACGTCTCTTTCGATATTGTTACTCTCAAGTTCGCGATCACTGCGCCATCCAGTGTCACTGGAACGAGCAAGAAGATGAAATGCTCAGAGATGGCAAATTGATGATCGGCGATATCGTCTAATTCTTCTGCGTTTGGCCTTGGAACCAGAGTGTTGCTCACCTGATAGCTGGCAAAAAGCTGTTCGTTGATGTCATAGAGCTTCACTCTAACAATATCTTTATCTGCGACGAAAGCTGACAATATTTCCTGAGCCGATGACTTGTCTTCAAATAAAATCGCGGCTTGCAAGTTATAAGCAACACCTTGTGCTAGCACTTTAACACGCTGAATAAGACTCTCTTTCTCTCTCTCAAACGTGACAGTGTAATTTACCGATTGGATCGTTACAAAAGTGACTGCGATGAAGATGATAATGGGTAATATCAGCTTGTTTTTAATCGATATGTTATTAATGAAAGACAACATTATTGGCCCTCCACTATAGCGATTCGTAACAGGTTCGAGCCAATGACGTAGTCACCGCGCCTTGCGTTCTCTAGATTGATCTTAGGTTTGAGCTTATTATCGATGTGCGTGAGTTCAATGATTCCACCTAAGTCCGTAAAGTTAGGGATATCACTGATTGTCACAGTATGTGGCGAGTGCTCTTGACTAAGAAATTGGTCATTTTTACGGTCAGACAAATATGTAATATCACACTTAGAAGTAATCGACTGTTGAACTCGGATAGCGAGCGAACGAATAGATTTCCCCTCGGTAATTGACGTTAGCACTTGGCTTACCTTTTCATCGCCAATCACACAAAAGTTCACAGCGTTCATTGAGCTTTCATCATTCCAACGTATAAAATTCGCAATTCTAAAAAGGTACACCGCTTTCACTTCATAAGGTTTGAAGCTAGCAGCTGAGGTGTTCAACGGCACAATAAGCATCGTTAAAGCCGCTAAGCCTAGTTTAGATATGCCGAGCTTAATGCGGTGCTTAAGCCATTTAGAATTCATGAGAGATCCTCACATACACCGATTCTTGATTGACGCTTTTCTGAGATGTGAATTCAGCTTGATAGCCGTCACTCTTACCTATATTTTCAACAACCACTTCAATTAAAGGTGCTGCGGACGATTTTTTCCATGCGAGACGCGCATCAAAGGTTATTTCATGTGGGTAAGACTGCCATTTATATTGAGTGCCATCGCCTGCTACCCAATAGTCTGGGTAATTCACATTAATGTACTGGCCTATCACATCGAATTGCCAACTTTCGGTGATATTCCACATCAACTGTGCCGTGGCTAAATGTTCATTATCAATATCGTAATAAACACTCGTTTGAGGACTAGATTTCAGGTCATCACCTTTATTCTCACCTTCCAATGTCGTATAGGCGTAACTCAGGTAACTGGCTAAATCTGCGGTGAGTTGGTAACTCGCGCCTAACTCTAAGCCATAAGTTTTTGCTTTATAATCATCAGACAACGCACCGACATAGACATGATTCGCAGGGATATCATTCGGGTCATAGCTGTGAAAGCGAAGGTTGTCATGTTCACTCAGATAAATCGTTGCATCGAGTTCGAAATTTGAATTGTTTGAGTAGCGATAACCCATTTCCGCCGTTACGACACTCTCTGTTTCAAGACTCGAGCTTGATTTATATACATCTAGGTAGCTGTTGTTTGAGTCAGCATTGTAACTATTGAAATAATAGGTGGAATTGGAATCCATATAAGATGGTGCAACGACCGCACGGCTAAGCCCCGCCCATACGGAGTGACGTTGGGTGAACTTATATAAACCACGCAATTGAGGTGAAAACTCAGTTGATTCATTCTGCGTAAAGTATTCAACCTTGGCACCAAGAGTAATAGACAGCGCTTCCGTCATTTGAATTTGAGACTGTATAAAAGCGTTCGCAATATAATCGTTGGCAGATTGGATGTTGTAAGCTCGACCGTAGTAATCAGGGTTGTACCAATCCACGTCCGAAACTTGGCTTGAGGAGAAATCAAGATACATATATCGCAGGCCACCACCAAGTGTTAGCTGATGGCTTTCCGATAGTTGGTTGATATAAGTAGAGTCAAAATCGAGGGTCGAATAGCTTCCCGGAGCGTCTGGCGCATTATCCTCATTATATTCACCCCATAACGAATATGAGAGTGTCGAACTTTCATCAAAATGGCGAGAGTCGTTGAATTGGACGTAAACAGATTGGCTCTTGTTATCGAAATCATTGGCTTGTGCCCCGACAAACGACCCTGAGTTATCATATTGAAACGTATACAATTCCGACTCATAAAAGCTTTTCTCACCACCGATACGTAATGACCAATTTTCTTCAGCATTACTTGGCTGAAACACCATCCCTGCCGTTTGTGCTTTCCATTTTTCAGATTCATTTGTGCGATATGTTGGTTCTTCTCGGTATTTATAAAAGGCACGAGCATTCACACTGTCGTTGAGGCTTAATCCCTGACGAACACTAAATTCGTAGTTATCAGTATTAGACGCAACACCGGAGAGATAAGTCCCCTGCGTATCATTGGCAGACTTAGTAATGATATTGACAACACCATTAACCGCGTTACCTCCCCAAATTGTTCCGCCGGGGCCTTTTAGTACTTCGATGCGTTCTATGTCGGAAAGCACATAATCAACGTCGCTCCAATACGTACCGCCATAGACTGGGCTAAACAAGCTTCGTCCATCCATCATCACGAGCATCTTGTTATATAGCCCATCATGAAAGCCGCGTGTCGAAACAAACCATGAGGTTTCATTGAATTTGGTGACTTTGAGTCCGGGTACAAGCGTTAGGACTTCAGCAATGGTTTTCGCCCCACTACGCTGAATTCGCTCATTAGAAAGTACGTACACCGACGAGGGAATGTCAGTGAGTTTTTGTGTCACTTTCGAAGCCGTTTCCATTTCGACATCTAACATAGACAACTCTTCAAGGCTCATCGACATGAGCTGGTCTAGAGAGTTTTCTTGAGCAGAGACAAAAACAGGTATCGTTAATGCTAGTCCTAAGCAAACCTGGCGGGATATCATGTGCTCACCTAATATACAGATAGATATTAATCCTTTAATCAATAGCTCAACTATATATGAAATGCCATACTGGTAAATCTACGGTGTCGAAAGTTTGAGTTAGGTCACTGTTTATTTATGGTATTTATAAGACCGTCATTACTTACCTAAACGTAAAGGATTAGCACCACGTGACAACGAAGATTTTGCTTAATTGCGACATGGGAGAAAGTTTCGGCAATTGGAAGATGGGCGATGACGAGTCGGTCATGGAATGGGTCGATATGGCAAACATCGCTTGTGGCTTCCACGCGTCTGATCCGCACGTTATGTCCAAGACGATAAAACTGGCGCAGCACTATCACACCCAAATTGGTGCTCATCCCGGTTATCAAGATCTCGTTGGTTTTGGTCGCCGTTCAATTCCACACACCATGGACGAAATCAGTGAGCTGGTTTGCTATCAAGTCGGTGCATTACAAGCCCTTTGCCGCTATCACCATACCACTGTTGGCTATGTGAAACCTCATGGCGCTCTTTATAACGATATGATGGCAAACATTGATGTGTTCAATGCGGTAGCCCAAGCCGTCGCTGAGTTTAACATCCCGTTGATGATTCTCTCTTCATCAGACAATCAACAGTATTTGGATATTGCTGACGACCATGACTTGCCTCTCTTGTTTGAAGCGTTTGCCGACCGTGCTTATTTAAATAACGGACAATTAGCGCCACGTACTCAAAAAGGCTCGGTTTACGTCAATCAAGACGATATCTATAACCAAGTTATGCAAATCATTAACTATGGCTCGGTTACGACTTTAGAGGGCGAAAGACTGCCTATTGAAGCTGATACTATCTGTGTTCATGGTGATAACCCTCAATCCATCGCATTAATTAGAAAAATCAGACAAGACCTCAACGCTTTTAATTAGTATGAAGCGTGTGATTGGTATGACGCATGGTCTAATCGCTCGTGAGATCTAATTGATTTGTATTGGCTTGGACACGGAAGTGAGACACGCCAAGTAAGCTAAAAAAGGCAAGATAACAAACGTATGGAAACGAAATGACGACGAATCAGATTGAATTCAATATAGCGCCAGTCGCGGAATGCAGCGTTTTGGTGACCTTGACGCTATCGCCTTCAAATAATCAATCTAGCGCCGAATATGCGCATTACATGGCTCACTTTTCCGATGCCATTCGCCAAAATTTAGCATCTGTGTTGATGAATGTGACACCGGCTTACCACACAATATTGGTCGATTACCTACCTTACCGCATATCAGAACAGCAGCTCATTCAACAGTTAAATAATTTGTTGAGTCATGCTCTATCGTCCTTTTCTAGTGTTAATAAAACTCGTAATACGATTGAGCTTCCTGCCTATTACTCACCAGAAACGGCGCTCGATTTAGACCGATATCAAGACAGAGGCCTATCTCTGGAGGATATTATTCAATATCACACCTCACAGACATACAGCGTTAGTGCGATTGGGTTTACGCCTGGCTTTGCGTTTATGTCTGATGTGGTTAATGAGCTTGCTTTGCCCCGCCACTCGACACCACGCTTAAATGTGCCCAAAGGCAGCATCGCCATCGCGGATACTAAAACAGCTGTGTACCCTTCGGATTCACCGGGCGGTTGGAATATTATTGGCAATTGCCCACTTCCGTTGTTCGATCATAGCCAGTTGAAGAACGCCGATATCACGCAAAGACCACTGTCTCTGCTTAATGTTGGTGATACCGTCCGTTTCATAGCGATTTCAAAAAAAGAATTTGTAGAGTTGGGTGGAGGCATCGTAAATGGCTAAGACAAAAACTAAACCAACACTGACAGTGATTAAGCCCGGCCCGTTGAGTTTGATTCAAGACTTTGGGCGATTTGGTGTTGCTCATCTTGGATTAACGCAAGGTGGACCGGTTGATGACTACTCTTATAGCTGGGCTAACCATCTATTGGGCAACCCAGTCAACCAAGCGGCGTTGGAAATCACGCTTGGGCAATGTGCGTTGAGAATCGATTTTGATTGCGAGATGGCACTATGCGGGGGTGATTTACAAGCGAAACTCGATGGTAAACCACAGGCTAACTGGAGCACTTTTCAAGCTTTTAAGGGGCAAGTTCTCTCATTTGGTTTGCCTAAAAATGGTCTAAGGGCGTATTTAGCCATTAAGGGCGGTTTCGATGTTCCATCAACTCTTGATAGCTGCTCTACAGTCACTCGTGAAAAGATTGGTGGATTAACGCAAGATGGCGAGCCATGCCAGCAAGGGCAACAAATCGCTTTTACCCAACACCAACTCTCTCATCTATTTAAAGCGTTGAGTGTTACCTTCCGATACACGCCTGATTACAATCTACCCGTGAACCTACGAGTGATTGAAGGCTATCAAAGCGAGCTATTCTCCGAGTCAGCAAGAGAGATTTTGTATAACGCGCAGTATCACGTTGACCAAAACTCAAATCGGATGGGTTATCGACTCAGTGGCGAACCCGTCGACTCGCCTGACATTTCGCTATTGTCAGAAGGCATTGCCTTAGGTGCGATTCAAATTCCACAAGATGGACAACCTATCGTGCTGCTTAATGATAGACAGACCATAGGTGGTTATCCGAAGATAGGATGTGTCGCCAGAATCGATTTACCACGCTTGGCGCAAGCAAAACCTGGACATGCGATATCGTTCAGCAAGGGCGATCGCTTGGGCTTACAAGATGTTTGGTGCCAATGGGCTCAGTTTTTCGGCTATTAGTTTTTGCGATGTGTTATGTGCTAAATGCTATGTAGCTGAGAATAATCAACTAGGAAGATGTCATTTAGATGAGGTTCGGTATCTAAGCAGATGTTGAAATGAAGATTCGGCTTACCTATTACAGTAAGCCGAATTGAAGAAATTAAACGCAGTCGATGATGATAGACTAATTATAGGCTATTAAGCGTGATCTTGACCTGACACCTTGGCAAGCGCTTCTGGGTATCCACGTTCTTGTGTCAAATCTATCGCTCTGTTTTCAATATCATTTAGATTAAGTGACATTGTCACTGAGTGTGTGTCTTCAATAGATGCCGCCTCTGATACATCAAACCATTGCTCAGCGACCTTTTGTGCCGCTTCTAATGTTGAAGAAGCTTTTACTACTTCAAGTCGAGCATAGCGATCCCCACAGAATGAAACGTCTGAAGCTCTTAAGCTTGGATCGGTTCCCGGAATCTGTTGTGCACCAAACAAAGGTTTACCACCGACCAATGAAGAACTGAAACTTGGGATGAACTGAGACATATGCGTTATTGCCGCGCGAGTTCTTAATTCAAGCTGATCTTCACTCCAACCCGATACGATTTTCTTAAGCAGCTTCGAAGGCAACTGTGGCTGTGACGAGTCTGTTGACGATGAAACAAGCCCACCCTCAAACAGAGTAATCCCTTCTGTCATGCCGTGAAGTTGGAACACACCATCAGCATACGGCGTTAATTGCGCCATGCCTTGCGGTGTGCCTCTCGGGCCATGGAAGATAACTTCTGGCCACTCTTCCTTACATTCTTGCGAATATGGCCACTCTGTAACGTATGCAGCTTTAAACTCAACAAGTCTTTGCTGCTTAGAGCCAACAAAGTCATCTACGATACCCGTTTCAAACCCACTCGCATTAATCAAGTAATCGGTCGTTAGTTGGCAGCTTTGGTTTTCGGCATCGGTATAAGTCAAAGACCAACCTTGACCTGTCGACTCAACAGATTGTAATCGGCTGTTGGTTAACACAGTACAGTTAGCTTGTTGCCCCAAAGAGAGTTGAGCGGTCGCAGAAAGTCGGAATACGCTCCAGCCATACTCTTGGACCATCGCAACAGGATACTTTAGGGTCTCTAAATCCGTATGCTTGGCGAAAGGAATACACCAATCATCAAGCGATGTTGGTTTCAGAGGCTGTGTTTTCGCAGAAAGTGCTAATAAATCTTCTTTGCTGTACAGCTTATAATACTCTTCCGGATCACCGAGCACTTGGTTGCTTTTATCTTGTTTAACAAGATCGGCATAAGCGCTTTTGATTATCTTGAGACGAGGAAGCAGATCCAACGGCTCTCCACCATCACTGTGCGGAACGGCGATGATTGTCGGACGAATATTGATCGTATGAGGGAATAAGCGGACGGTATCAATTGACTGTGTGAGCAATTGAAGACACTGCTCTACAGAAATATCTCGATACAAATTGCCGCCAGCGTGCAGGTGGCAAATTGGTGGACCATTAACCAAACTCGGCCCTTTTTCTAAGATAGTGACCTTAAAACCCAACTCACTAAAGTGAATCGCGCTCGTTGTTCCGGCAATACCACCACCAACAATGGCAATAGAAGGTTGATTTGTATCCGTTTTGTTGTGGTTCATCGTGTTCTGTAGAATAAGATTAACTGCCTCTATTCTACTTTTGTTCTGCGATGAATTAAAACACATTTTTATCAAGGTCTTAGATAGGCGGGATTTAATATCTATGTAAAAAACATAAATAATCTCTTGACTCAATAACTCCAGATAGGGTTTTAAAGGTTATTCTAACAGTCAAATTTGTCCTAAGTGACGCCACATAAAGGCTGCCTCAGTACTCTTAAAACATAGCGGTTAACTTATCCCTAAAGTTATCCACCGTTTTTGTGGATAACTGTTGATAACGTTCTTGCTAAGTTGCGCAAACCCTTTGTTTACAGGGACTAACCGCTGTTCATTAAATCGGCATTATTGGGTAATTAGTTTTAAAAAATGCTAAAAACAGTGGAATCTAAGGTGCGATATTTTTTACTTATGCTACCGGTTGGTTAAATAAAAAACGGTCTAAAGCGACGTATTATAAATAGTGCATGACTAAGTATAAATAATCTCACTTTTAGACCGTTTTAAGCGCTTGGCTAGATCTCGCTAACGACTAGCCAAAATCCTTGTTTACTGGTGCCAACAAACGTTTGATTAAGCTATTCACTACCGCGGCTAATGTGATGAACGTTAGCACCGGTAGCGCTATCCACAACATCGGGTGAAGTGAAGGTTGTAACTCAAAACCAAAGTTCATCACTCCTGCCACGCTGAGCTCAGAACCAAGGGCTGCAATTGAGCCTGCGACTAACGCCATTAAACCGTACTCACACCAAATAGTATTGAGAATTCGCTTCTTACTCGCGCCTAATGTTCGATACAAGCGTATCTCTTGTTGTCTTTGAGATAAGCTCAATCGCAATAGAGTGAAGATAAGCAACAGCCCCGCCACCACACCTAACGCCGCAAGTACGGTAATCGACCAAACAATCTGCTTAAGCAACTCTTGGATCTTGCTACCCATCTTACGAATATCCATCAAACTCACGGTTGGATGATTTCGAGAGAGTTCGTTGAGCATCTGATTGTGTTGTTCTTCTAATCTGAAGCTCACTAGCCAAGTAGAAGGGATTGAACTCAAGACATCTGGAGTAAAAATGAAGTAGAAGTTCGGCTTCATTTCTCGCCACTCGACTTTGCGGATGCTATTCACCTTGGCAGAAACATTCTGGCTGTTGATTGTGAATGACAGCTCATCGCCAATCTTTAGATCCAGTTGCTCCGCGACATCCGATTCCACAGATACGCCATGCTCTTGCGTCCAGTTACCTTCTAACACTTCATTGTACTCGGGTAAGCTATCTCCCCAAGTGAAGTTGATCTCTCGACTTAGTGCGTCTGTTTCGCCTGAGGTATCGCTGTATTCCGACGCTTCAACACCGTTTATCGTCGTCAGTCGTCCTCGGATAATTGGAAACGCTTGAGTACGCTCTACTTCGTTTGCATCAATCGTCTCGAGATAACTGTCTTTCTCATAGCTTGCAATGTTAAGTGCAAACGCATTCGGTGCGTTCTCGGGTAAGGTTTGTTGCCAATCTGACAGTAAATCACCTCTTACCAACCAGATGATAGACAGCAACATCAGTGAAAGCGCTAAAGAGCCAAATTGAATCCCAGTTGCTAAAGGTGTGCGATTAATTCGACTCAATGCCAAACGCATCGATGTCGATGTCGGCAACTTACTAACTAAACGCAGAACAAGCGTACTGACGACCGCAAGCACTAAGAACAGGCAAGCGATACCCGCTAAAACTATCCATACCAATAGATTGTCGCCATACATCAGCATCATTGGAATAATCGGTACCAGTAACAACAAATATTTCTTGTAGCTTTCATTGGACTGGTGACTTGATTGGATAACGCTGATTGCCGAGGTGTTGACCAAGCCAATTAACGGGATACCAAGAGCAGGAACACCAATTAGGATGCTTGATAAAATCGCCAAGATTGCAGGTTCAATACCATAGCTAGGAAGTGGCGTTGGTAATAAGTCGCCCAGAGGTATACGAAGCAAAAACTCCAAGCCGATACCGATGGTTATTCCCAGTACTGCACCGATAACCACTAACAAAGATACCTGTACAGACAACCATTTAACGATCCACTGCTTGCTTGCACCTAAACTCTTAAGCATCGCGATGGTTTTACGACGACTCGCAACATAATGTTGGCAAGTGAGTACCAAAGTGGTCGCAGCCATGATCACTACGATAGCTACCGTTAGTGATAAGTATTGAGTGGTGCTTTCGAACATGTCGTTGGTACGACTGGCTGAGTCTTGTGTACGCCAGCGGTCACTTGGTGTCAGTTCGATACTGTCTTGTGCGGCTTTGAGTTTCGATTCATCACCATTTAAAAACAATCTAAAGCTAACGCGACTGCCCGGTTGAATCGCTCCCGTGGCATCGATATCACTTGTATGAATCAGCACAGCTGGCATTTGTTGGAATGGGTTAAAGCTTAAGCCTGGTTCTTGAGTGATTCGTCCAGTTATCGCTAAATCGGCATCACCAATAGTGACATTGTCACCAATTTCAACCTCTAACTGTGCAAATATACGCTCGTCTAGCCAAAGTTCACCCGGCTCAACATGGTTACTTGATGCTTTATCAGCGCCCTCTAAGATCATTTCACCGCGTAATGGGTAATTACTTTCAACTGCTTTTACCGTCACTAACTGCATTGAGTTATCACTGAATGCCATGGTTGAAAAACGAGTCAACTGAGATCTTTCTAATTGTTCAACTTGAGTGAGGTCTAACAAGGATTGCGGAATTGGGTTTGCTGAGATAAACACGCTATCAGCAGTAAGCGCATCTTTGCCCTGTTTAACAATTACCTGCTCCATACGTTCGGCCAACGCCGACAATGCAAATACACAAGCAATAATAAGCGTTAAAGCGATTGAAACTGGCCACAACTGGCCGTGTCGAATCTCTTCGATACTCCATGAAAACAGGCGTTTATTCAGTCCGTTTGATGAATTCAATTTAGACTTCCTCTATCTGACCGACATGCATCTTGAGTGTTCTTTGGCAACGTTGTGCAAGCTTAGGATCGTGTGTCACCAAAACTAAAGTTGTGCCGTGGGATGAGTTCAATTCAAACAACAACTCAACAATTTTGGCTGCCGTTTGTTGGTCTAGGTTGCCTGTGGGTTCATCGGCAAAAAGAATTTTTGGCTTAATCATAAATGCGCGCGCCAACGCGACCCTTTGTTGTTCACCACCCGATAGCTGCGACGGCAAATGATCAAGCCTGTCTTTCAAGCCTACTGATTCAAGCAGAGCAGTCGCGCGTTCGATGTCTTCGTCTGCTCCCTTCAACAAACAAGGTAACGTGACATTTTGCAGCGCAGAAAGGCTTGGAATTAATAAGAAGCTTTGAAATACAAACCCAACCGATTCACTGCGAATCTTAGCCCTTGCCTCATCATCAAGCTGTGAAAGTGGCTGTCCTAATAAACTGATTTCGCCTTTCGTTGGTACATCAAGACCAGCTAACAGCGTCATTAGGGTCGATTTACCCGCACCAGACGTGCCGACAATCGCGACGGTTTCGCCTTCACGAATATCGATATCAACGTGCTCTAGGATTGTTAAATGTTCTTGATTAGTAGACACTGTCTTGGAAACAGCTTCTGCTTTAATGATGGATGTATGCATGACTCGACTAATTTCCTTTTTATTTTTTATTTTATTTTCAACCGCTTCTTTAGCTCAAGGCTCTGCGTCAGCTCAAGATTCAAAGTTATTGGTACTTGGCGATAGTTTGAGTGCTGGTTACAACATGGATATCAAACAGAGTTGGCCAAGTTTGTTGCCAGACGCGCTAGCAAAACATGATAAAGCGGTTACCGTGGTTAACGGGAGTATTTCTGGTGATACAACGGGCAATGGTTTAGCCCGCCTACCACAATTGCTTGAAGAACATGCTCCAGACACCGTTCTTATCGAACTTGGTGCGAATGATGGACTTCGTGGTTTCCCACCTAAGCTGATGTCTGCAAATCTTGAGCAGATCATTGAGCAGATAAAAGCTGCGGGCGCCAAACCTATAATGATGCAGATTAAAATCCCACCAAATTACGGAAAGCGTTACAACCAGCAGTTTGAATACGTTTTTGCAGCGCTTGCTGATCAACAAAACGTGCCACTTTTGCCGTTTTTCCTAGAGCATATCATCCTCAAACCTGAGTGGATGATGAACGATGGACTGCATCCAAAACCAGAAGCTCAACCTTGGATTGCTGAATTCGTCGCCGAAGAATTATATCAGTATCTTTAAGTTTTAATGGTCTAGCTCAATAAATTTTACACAGCTTTACGTTAGCCTGAGTGCATATCACCGTTAACTGTAAGGTTATTTATGCTGATCGAACCTGTTATCAAGGGTGTGGTAGCCAAAAGCGCTCACCCTCTTGGCTGTCAAGAAGCCGTAAAGCAACAAATCAAGTTTGTTAAGAGTGCGCCGCAAATCAAAGATGGCCCTAAACGAGTACTGATTATCGGCGCTTCCTCAGGCTTTGGCCTTGCCGCTCGTATTGCCCTTACCTTTGGCGGCGCAAAAGCTGACACTATCGGCGTCTCATTCGAGCGCGGTCCAAACGAAAAATCCCTAGGTAGTGCTGGTTGGTACAACAACATCTACTTCAAAAAAGAAGCCGAACGAGAGCAACGCACTGCTATCAACATCGTTGGCGACGCATTTTCGCAAGAAACACGCTCACAAGTTGTCGAAGCCATTGAAACCTACTTCGAAGGTGAAGTGGATCTGATTATCTATAGCTTAGCTGCAGGCGTTCGTCCTAAACCAGATTCCGATGAGTTTTGGCGCTCTGCCATCAAACCTATTGGTGAAAGCGTAACTGGCACAACCATTTCTCTGGAACACGACAACTGGGTCACCAACACGCTTGAAGCCGCGACGGAAGAAGAAGCCGAAAGCACACTCAAAGTGATGGGAGGCGAAGATTGGGAACAATGGATAGATGAGCTCATCAACGCAGAATCTATTGCTCCGGGTTGTAAGACAATCGCGTTTTCTTATGTGGGTCCAGAAGTCACACATCCTATCTATTTAGACGGTACATTGGGACGCGCTAAGATCGACCTTCACCAAACCAGCCACGCTCTTAATCTAGAGTTAGCTAACTTTGATGGCAACGCTTACGCGGCGGTATGTAAAGCCCTAGTCACTAAAGCGAGCGTTTTCATCCCTGGATTAAGCCCTTACTTACTTGCTTTGTATAAGGTGATGAAAGAGAAAGAGACCCACGAAGGTTGTATCCAACAAATGCAGCGTCTGTTTGGCAGTAAACTTTATGGTCAATCCAAAGTACCACTTGATGGTGAGCGATTGATCCGTATGGATGATTGGGAATTAGACCCAGAAACCCAAGCGCACGTAACTGAACTGCTAGAAAAGATGGACGAAAATAACTTCCAAACCTTAGGGGATTACCAAGGGTTTAAAGAAGAATTTCTACAATTAAATGGGTTTGCTCAACCATCGGTAGATTATAGCCAGAAACTTAATACAGAAGATTTTATAAAGTTAAAGCCTTAATCTAAAATTATCTCATTACTGAGACCCGGATTCACATTTGAAAACCTCTGCATAATTGCGGAGGTTTTTTCGTGCAACATTTCTTATACTTATTAAACGTAAGGTTCATAGTTTTCTTTGGTTCATCATAATTAACACAGGATGTGTTGATGCATTTAGCATAATTGACTCGGAGTCATATGAAGAAGATAAAAACAGTAGACTTAGATATCCCAGACGATATGGAGCACGGTTGGCAAAATATTGTCGACCTCTTGGCTCAAATCACTCAAGTGCCCGCCGCACTGATCATGCGTGTTCACGCCAATTACATTGAAGTTTTTTCAACCAGTCGTAGCGAGAACAACCCATACAACAAAGGTGATTCTGAAACGCTGGGGAATGGGCTGTACTGCGAAACAGTGATGGAAACTCAACGACAGCTTCTTGTGCCTAACGCGCTTGCCGATCCTAAGTGGGACAACAACCCAGACATCAAACTCGGCTTAGTCTCCTATTGTGGTATTCCATTACTTTGGCCTAACGGTGAACTGTTTGGCACCATTTGTATCTTGGACTCGAAAGAGAATCACTACACCCCTACTTATATCAAACTGTTAGAGAGCTTTCGGACTTCGATTGAATCTCAGCTTAAAACCCTATTCCAACACGCCAAGCTTACCCAAATGAATCGCGACCTAAAAAACCGCGTTTACAATCGCACTAAAGATCTCGCGAGCCTTAATTACTCGTTGAATCAAGAAATTGATAAACGAAAAGCGGCTGAACAGAAGATTAACTTCCAAAAGAATCACGACCTCGGCACCGGCTGTTTAAACCGAAACGCATTTGAATCTCGCTTAAACCACAAGCTACTGTCACAGAGAAGGCTGACAGACAGCTCATTTGCAGTCGTTCATATTGGTTTTACCAACGGTAGACGCATACAAGCACGCTACGGCTATAACGCGTTAGACCAAGTGCTTGTTGAATACCGAAAACGCATCGACTGTATTTCTGATATCGATGTATTAACTGCACGCCCTACTTCGGTTGACCTCGTATTGGCGTTTAGCGTTAAAGATTTACACCATCGCCTTGAAGAACTTTGCCAGACGCTCGTTAAAGTTGGTCATTCAGAATTCGACATCGAAAGTGACAAAGTGCATTTGCACGCGTTTATTGGGATTGCAATTACGAACGACGAAGATGACGCGGAAAGCATTCTGCAGAAATCTTCTGAAGCGATGTTAGCCTGCAAAGATTCAGGACAAAAGTTCGCTTACTACTCTCAATCCCATACCGAAGAACAAACTCACATTAATAAGATCGAAGGCTATTTGCTTCAAGCCGTTCGTAATGATGACCTTATGCTCTACTTTCAACCCAAAGTTAGCCCGTTGACGCATCGCTGGGTCGGTGCTGAAGCTTTGCTTCGTTGGCGACATCCTGTTTTGGGTGATATCTCTAACGAAACCCTGATCCACATGGCTGAACAAAACGGTTTGATTTTCGAAGTGGGCAGCTTTGTTTTACGCAATGCGATTGAAAAAGCCAAAGAGTGGTCCGAATACGTTGAAGATTTCAAGATGGCTGTGAATGTGTCTGCAATTCAACTCAAGAACGTACACTTTGCTGAACAAGTGGTTCACCTACTCGAAACCTATCATTTAGAGCCTCGTTTCTTAGAACTTGAAGTTACGGAGAGTGGACTGATAGCAGATGAAGTGGTTGCCAAGAATACCTTGGGATCTTTGCACGATATTGGCGTTACATTGTCACTAGATGACTTCGGTACGGGCTACGCCTCCTTCAGTTATCTGAAGAAGTTCCCATTCGACACCATTAAGATTGATAAGAGCTTTATCGACCAAATGCTCAACTCACACGAAGACTCGGAAATTGTTCGTTCTATTGTCCAAATTGCCAAAAAGCTCGACTTAAAAGTGACGATTGAAGGCATAGAAACGGAGGTTCAGGAGCAATTTATTATTAACGAAGGCTGCGATGTGGGCCAAGGTTACCTTTACGGAAGACCAATGCCGAGCCAAGAATTCGAACACAGCTTAATCAATCAAAACTATTTGGGGACAACTCGTTACGCTTAAAGCGAAAAAGAGCAGTTAGTTTTGGATTTAGGCCTACTTTCTCTTTACTCTAAAGGTGGTGATTTTTATAATCGCCGCCTTTCTGTTTTTATCTTTCCCCTTATATAGGCATTCCTCGTTATGGATCAGTTGACTGCAAAGCTTAAAAAGCTCGAAAAACAAAACTACCGTGCATATCAACAAATTAAAGGTCAATACGACTTTGCTGATTTTGAATTACACATCGACCACATCCAAGGTGACCCATACGCGTCAGCTTCTCGTTTTCGTGCAACGCGCGCGTGGTCTTTGACCGGGTTAGATTGGCTGAAAGAAAAATCTTACGAATACCAAGTAGCCGCTCGTGACTTTATCGCACGTAGCTTCTCTGAGTTCGCGAAACAAGAGTCGACCGTTTCTATCGCGCTGACGGGTCAAACCGTATTAGACAACACAGCTGTTGTATTCACAGACCACGGCATCGAAATTCGTTTCCGTATTAATTTACCAGCTGATGGTCGTAGCATTCTTGCTAAGAAAGCGAACAACATCATCACTTTCTACTTACCGAAGTTTATTCGTCGCGCGACGCTTGAGCGTGAGTTAAACATCGATGCAATGATCAAACATTGTGAAACGATTGAAGACCAAGAAGCGCTGCGTGCTCAATTGGATGAAAACAACCTAGCCGCTTTCGTTGCAAACGGCAGTGTGTTACCTCGTATCGCGGGTAACTGCGACCTTCCAATGAAAGACGCGGTACCTTTCGCGGCTCCAGAATCATTGAGTGTTACGTTAAATACTCCAAACCAAGGTGACGTGACCGGCCTAGGCATTCCAAAAGGCATTACGCTGATCGTTGGTGGTGGTTTCCATGGTAAATCGACACTGTTGAACGCCGTTGAACGTTCTATCTACAACCATATTCCTGGTGACGGTCGCGAAGGCATTGTAACTGCGATTGATACGATGAAGATCCGCGCTGAAGATGGTCGATGTGTGCACAGCTTGAACCTGTCAAACTACATCAACCATTTACCAATGCAGAAAGACACATCTGACTTCAGCACACAAGATGCGTCAGGTTCTACGTCTCAAGCGGCTTGGTTACAAGAATCGATTGAAGCCGGCGTTCAAACTCTACTTATCGATGAAGATACGTCAGCGACTAACTTCATGATTCGTGACGAGCGTATGCAAGCGCTAGTGTCAAAAGGCGATGAGCCAATCACACCACTTGTCGACCGCATTGGTCAGCTTCGTGAAGAGATGGATATCTCTACCATTGTTGTAATGGGTGGCTCTGGTGATTACCTAGATGTCGCGAACACTGTGATTCAAATGCACGACTACCAAGCGGTAGATGTGACTGAAAAAGCAAAAGACGTGATTGCTCAGCACCCTACTCAGCGTACTAACGAATGTGAAACTGCTTTAGAAACGTTTGTACCGCGTTCATTGAACCGTGCTTCACTGATGAACATTCTGACTGACGGTAAATTCCGTGTTAATGCTAAAGGCAAAGAGTCACTGCGTTTTGGTAAAGAGTTTGCAGACCTTTCTGCGCTTGAGCAATTAGAATCACCGTCTGAAGTGAATGCGATCGGTTGGGCTTGGTTCCAATTCGCACAAACTCCAGGTTGGTCAAACAACCCTGCTAAAGAGTTTAACGCTATTTTAGAAAACGAATGGCACGCTAACATGCCTAACTACGGTGACCTAGCGAAACCAAGAACGTTAGATGTGATGGCTGCTCTGAACCGTATGCGTAAATCTCAGTTCAAGCCTTCGAACTGATTTCGTTAAATATCGGATTTATTGTGCTTCTAGGTTTTTGAAGTTTTAATCTTCTAATTTACTAAAGCTTCTAAGCCACTAAATAAGCAAATTAACCTTCTACGGCTCTCATTCTGAGGGCCGTAAATTTATCTAACCTCTTTTGACCTAACCTCTAGTGTCGTCAAAACTCTTGAACTTTATAAATTCATAAAACCAATTTTTACATCAATTACTTATCATCTTTTGTAATGAGAAAATTAAAGGCACTGTTTACCGCCATCTAATGCTGTCGATCCCTCAAAACATGACACAGCTTTTACAAAACCCTAGTGATATTCAGATAAAGTCCCGATTCAACAAGTGTAACCAAATGTAACAGACCCTTGAGGCTTCAATGAATCATAAACGCGTTAAGATGCGTGACCATAAAATCGAAGTGAACCTATTCAAAAACCGCGTAATCGTCGCGTTTTGTGGGATCTTGATGTTCACTCTTGTCTTAGTCGGCAATCTATACCGACTTCAAGTTGAAAATTTTAAAAGCTATCAAACTCGTGCCGATGGCAACAGAATCAAAGTATTACCTATCGCCCCTACTCGTGGACTTATTTACGACCGTAACGGCGTGTTGCTTGCAGAGAACAAGCTTGTCTTTGATCTAACCATGATTCCTGAGCAAACCGATGATGTCGATGCAATGCTCACCAAGCTAGACAAATATGTCCCCCGTGATGCAGAGCAGATCGCTCGTTTCAAAAAACGCTATCACAACACCCGCCGTTTTAAATCTGTGACTATTCTAGAGAACTTAACGGAGGAAGAGATCGCCAAGTTCTCCGTGCACCAGTACCAGTTCCCCGGCTTATCTATAGATACCAGCTTAAAGCGTTTTTACCCGAATGGTGAGGTGCTTACCCATGTTCTTGGTTACGTGGCGCACATCAATGATAGCGATCTCAGAAAGCTTGAAGAACAAGGGATAGAAGCGAATTATCAAGCTACAACAATCATAGGAAAACTGGGTGTTGAACGTTATTACGAAGATATTCTGCACGGCACCAAAGGTTATCAAGAAGTCGAAGTAAACAGCCGTGGGCGAATAGTCCGAACCATTGAGTACGTGCCGCCAGTAGCTGGTAAAGATATCGTGTTAAATATTGACCTTGAGCTGCAAAAATACGTCTTTGAGCAACTTGATCACCGAACTGGAAGCGCGGTTATTCTCGATCCGAAAGACAACAGCGTGTTGGCGATGGCATCAAGCCCGAGTTACAACCCTAACCTATTTGTCGACGGCATTTCGAGTAAGAACTACCAACGTTTATTGAATGATCCGGCTCACCCGTTGGTTAACCGCACCACTCTAGGCGTTTATCCTCCTGCCTCAACCGTTAAACCATTTATGGCTGTGGCAGGACTGCAAGAACATGTCATCTCTGAAGATACCATCCGTAACGACCATGGCGTTTGGAGAATTCCTGGCTCTAAACGAAACTCTAAATCGTGGCGTGACTGGAAACGTTGGGGTCACGGACCTGTCGATGTCACTCAAGCCATTGAAGAGTCGGTAGATTCATTCTTCTATCAAACCGCTTTCGATTTGGGTATTGACCGAATTTCAAGTTGGATGAACCGATTTGGATTTGGTGAACCGACAGGCATTGATATCTATGAAGAAAGTACCGCCAACATGCCGACTCGAGAATGGAAGATGATGCGTTATCGCACCCCTTGGTATCAGGGTGACACAGTTCCGATTGGTATTGGCCAAGGGTATTGGACATCGACACCTATGCAACTTGCTAAAGCAACGTCAGTATTGGTTAATCATGGTAAGGTGATGCCACCTCATATCTTAAGAGCCACCTTAGATCATGGTGAAGATTTCAGTACACAACAACTTGTCGAACCGGAGCCAATGCCCTCAATCACCGAAGTGCCGGATAGAATTTGGGATGTACCAATCAACGCGATGCGACTCGTGAACCACGGAAGTAGAGGCAGCGGCAGACGTGCATTTAAGGGAACTGACTATACGAGCGGCGGTAAATCAGGAACTGCACAAGTCTTTGATCTTGCGAAAGACCAGGTCTACAACTCGAAGAAACTCGCTAGACACTTGCTTGACCATGCGCTTTACACGGCTTTCGCACCGTATGAACACCCTGAATATGTCGCAACTGTGGTTATTGAACACGGTAACGGTGGCTCAAAAGTTGGTGCGCCTTATATCCGTAAAGTACTCGACTATGCCTTTGAACATAAAAGTGGTGAGAGCAAAGATCACTCCTAACACCAATAACTTAAGTCGCTACAGCACATAGCGTAATAACGACAAAGCCCCACTTGTGTCACTCACAATGTGGGGCTTTCTGTTTTAGGGTTCTAAGCAATTAGACAGCTAAAAATGCCTGTCGATTATGAGCTTCTTAATACATGCCATGCTTCACAGAGCGTCTGAAATTTTGCGGTGTTGCCTTCGTCTCTGTTCGGATGCCATCTCAATGCCAGTTGTCGCCAACGTTTTCTAATTTCATGGTGTGTCGCGTCTAAAGGTAACTCAAACAGGTTCAATGCTCGACTTCGATCCATATCGAGTTCATCACCACCCACATACTTTCTATACCGAGTCCAAAATTCGTTCAACAGCCTTTTGACTTCACCTTCATCCGCTTCATAGTTAACCCAATTAATGTAGTATTCTCGAAGTGGGTCTTGATGATCGATGCTGTGACTGCTTCCGTGATAACGACCATTCATCAATTCGATGTCCATCGCTTGGACTTGGAGCCAACCATCTGGGTGTAAGGTTTCTTGAAGCTGATAAAGCGCATTCATGATAAGGAAGTTCTTTTTAAACAACTCTTTCTCAGGCACAGCATCCAACACTGGCACAAACCCAAGATCGTTCAGATGAGCTGCCAATGTGTGTACTTTCCATCCGCTTGGCTTTTGCTTAAGCACTTCCATTATCGGCCAAAGCAATGGGTTTTCCATATGGCAATGAAAGTTTGCTCTCACATCTTGATAATTCGACATAGTTGACTCAGTTAGCTTCTCTGAATTAATGGATTTCTAGAACTGTGGATACTATAAGTAACCTGTTTCGCATCCGTTGCGTATCTTCTTTAATTGAAAGCGATTTTCTAAGATTTGTCGAGCTTAAGGACAAACAACTTTCTAACGTTTGGCTTAAAGGCACCTTTTATCGTCAAAACTGAGTACCATTTCGTTGAATACAACCGTTAGTAATAAAGCCGCAATTCTTTGGTACGGATACAAAAAAGGTCAGCGACTTAGCTGACCTTTCACATCTATCCCAATTTTAGGGACGAAGCATTGAACTGACTAGATAACGCCAAGCTCTCTTAGACGTTCCATTAGGTATTCGTTTGCTGTGTACTTTTCAGATAGCACTACTTCTGGTTTCGGGTGAAGGAATAGAGGCAAAGAGATACGAGACTTCTCTTGGCGTTCACCTGATGGGTTGATTACACGGTGAGTTGTCGATGGGAAGTAACCACCAGATGCTTCTTGAAGCATGTCACCGATGTTGATGATCATGTTACCGAAGTCACATGGAACATCTAGCCACTCGTCATTTTGAGCTTTAACTTGAAGGCCCGGCTCGCTTGCAGCAGGAAGAACCGTCAGTAAGTTGATGTCTTCGTGTTCCGCAGCGCGGATTGCACCTGGCTCTTCATCACCTTGCATTGGTGGGTAGTGAAGAACACGAAGCAGAGTCTGTTCACTGCCGTTGATCATTTCTGATAACGCAATAGAGAATTTCTCTTGTACTTCTTTAGGAGCATGAGCTTCAACCCAACCTAGCAGCTCTTGAGCAAAAACATTCGCACGTTGGTAGTAATCTAGAATCTGTTCTTTCAGCTGTTCAGGGATTTGGCCCCAAGGGTATACGTGAAAGTACTCTTTGATGTCTTTTACAGTGTGGCCTTTAGCAACTTCAGACACTGAAGGTGGAAAATATCCATCTTGTGTTTCAACATTAAAGTGGAAGTTCTCTTTCTCTTCAGAGATGAAGAATTGGTACCAGTTTTCGTAAATTGACTCAACAAGCTCTTTCGGGATTGGGTGGTTCTTAAGAACACCAAAACCAGTTTCACGTAGAGAGCGAACAAATTGTTCTGCTGCGTCGTCAGCAAGGTAATCGACAGTTTCCAGTTTCATGACTTTCTTTCTTGTTATGTAGTAATAGAGCGATTTTAAGGATCGCTTTGTTGTAAATCAAACTTTTGTGAAACTCTAGCAACCGTTTGTCTAGATACTGGGCGATAACACCACTTTTCAACAAATCTGGTGATTAAGACCCAATTGAACACTGTTCATTATTGTGTAACACTATTAAAAACTTCGACGAGAGATCTTGATATGACAATCACGCCACTTGCTCAAAATCGACCATTGCTGTCATTGACGACGCTGTATCTGACTGTGTTTCTATTTTCAGCGTTCGCTCCCTCTTCAAGAGCGGTGTGGATTGCCGAAATTGTCCCAGCGCTCGCAATATTGGTGGGTATTTGGTGGTTATCAACAAAGCTCACCTTCACTAAGACAGCTTACGTTTTGATGTTTATCTGGCTGATTTTGCATACGATAGGCGCAAAATATACCTTCGCGGAAGTGCCATTTGATTGGTTCAATAACATGATAGGTTCAGAACGGAATAACTTTGACCGTGTCGCGCATTTCTCTATTGGCCTTTATGCTTACCCACTCGCTGAGTACTTGATTCGTAAAAAACTGGCTCAACCGGTGCTGGCATGTTTCTTTGCGCTATTTGCGATTATGAGTGTTGCTGCAGGTTATGAAATTATCGAGTGGTGGTACGCGGAGATCGCAGGTGGTGATGAAGGTATCGCGTTCCTTGGCTCACAAGGTGATATTTGGGATGCACAGAAAGATATGCTGTGTGATACCACAGGCGCAATTGTTTCGCTATTACTTCTTAAGCTTCAAGGGCGTGTCAGAGCTTAAAGCTTTATTCTGAGTATCAAAAGTAACGTTGAAATGCCAAACACAAACTGTGCTGTGGCATTTTTTGTTTCACCGTGGCGGGTTATTTCATCGTTACCTTACCACCAACAAACTTGTAGGCTGGCGTACCTCGAACCAAAGTGTCACGGGCAAATTCAATCCCGCATTCAGGGCACACTCATGGCTCTGTCGTGAAATCTTCAACGATACGCTCCTTAAAACATTTCACGAGTGCACCTTTGCCACCTTTCCGATACTTAAAAAGCTGCGTTTTACATTTGGCACAGAAAATCTGAACCGTCTTGGTCGGTTGTTTCTTGTTTGGTTTAGCCATAGAAGTTAATGATTGAACTCTTTATTTCTTAAGTTTAGGGGCGACAAGAACCAAGCTTATCCCTAGAAGTATAACGGTTGATGAGACTATAAATTGCATAGTGACAGGTTCAGATAACAGTAATACACCACCAAGTGTTGCGATAACTGGAACAGAAAGCTGTGCAATAGACGCAACCACGGTATTCAGTTTTTTCACTACGTAATACCACAAACTATAACCCACACCGGAAGCCACCGAGCCCGATATAACCGCGTAAATCAAACCTGGTTCAGTGATAGACACTTGCGTTAACGCATTAGGTATCAAAACTAATAAGCTCAATGCCACAAGGATAACTAGCGAACTGAATCCAAAGTTAGCGGTGGTCGATTGCAGTGCGTTTGACGATGTCTTTCCTGCCAATGTGTAAATACTCCGGCCAGAGACATCAAGATAATAGAAACTAAGTCGGGTACTTGAGTCGATTCCGTTGGCATTAACAAGTAAACAAGCCCTGCCACAGATAACAAACACCCGCCCCACTCAATGAGTGACATTCTGTTGCCAGAAAGCAAGTGCGCGGCAATCATCGTAAATTGCACTGCGACAAACAACACCAGCGCACCAAGACCTGCGCCAAGCTCTAAGTAAGCAAACGAGAAACCAAACATATACACGAGCAGTGACAATATTGATGTTAATTGAAACTGTGATTTGAGTTTTGCATATGCCGATGTGTTGTTTGTTAACTCACGTTTAGACTTAGATTGGGAAGATAACGTTAATAAAATCAGAAGCGTAAGCGCACCAGATAAGATGCGAACGATCGAAAAGTTCAAAGGATCAATCGTTTGATCCATTAAGGCCCAGCGACACAAAACTGAATTAGCAGCAAATGCCACCAGCGTAATAAATGTAACCATCAGAGTTTGCATCGTTTTTTCCTAAATGAGTTATTTGGTCCTAACTGAGTTTTCTTGGATTTCAATCAACGTCAGGCTTCACCCAAACTTGGCTAAAGTCGAACCAACCTAATGCATTACATTTCGCGTTTTGCAACGTACCACATTGATCTTTATTAACGCCTAACCAGCAATGGAACATCGGGATCAATTGATTGCTTTGGACCAGTTGTTTACCTAACTGTCGTGCTGGGAATTGCTCGAATTCACCAGAACGCCAACGGTCAATCATGTAACACCATTGGTCGAAGTCCTCTGCCGGGCTAGATTCATCAAGAAAACTGTAGTCCATTAACCAGCCAGCCAAGGCGTCGTCTCTGTTATTGGCGATGCCCATAGGGTTAATCCAAACATCAACATCATCGGCGTGCGGAGGATCGGTTTCGTAACCGTAAAGATCAACATCGACGTTGTATTGCTTCAGCACCGTGACAATCGCCTTTGCAAGCGTTGGGAACATTGGGTGTTGGCATTGATACGCTAATCTTATGGTAGGCTTCGAATCTGCTGGTGGACAAACGGGCACTTTTAACTTTATGTCATACCAACCGGGTTTTATCCCATAAGCGTGTAACACGCCCAAATCGATAACAGTCTCTTTTGGAATATGAACAAACAGATCCGCCGCATTCAACGCGTTAGATAAAAACTGTGCCCATGCGGGATCTTGTGCAATACCTTTCTTTCTATTGAGCAGTAAATACGTGCAGCCAGGATCGAGTTCTACTTCATCGCTATCGCCACGGTCGGCCATAACAGGCTTAGATAGGCTTGGGTAAACCATTGAAGAATAAGCCTCATCCACCACCCAAACTTCAACGCGATCAATTAACGGTCTAAAACCAAAGTACCCATTAAAAGCGGTTAACACGAGTTGTTTCTCGTCGTTCTTTTCAATGCGATAAGGTCCCGTTCCAATCGGTCGAATATCGTAGTCTTCACCACGTAAAGTGATCGGTAATGTGACTTTAGCGACCGATTCCGTTAGTGCGAGGGGAAAATACTTGTCTGGACGTGTGAGAAAAACATCTACTACACAATTTGCAGGTGAAGAGACATCTTTGATATGCGAAAACATGTTGAGAGGTTCGAGTGCAAGCAGTGTATCCACAACATGATTGGTTAACAGAGGTTCCCCGTTATGGAAACGAACACCGGGTCTCAAGAAGAATCGCCATTGGTAATCGCTAATCTGCTGCCACGAGTGCGCAAGATCAGGCTGGAGCTGATCGTTTTCATCCAAACGCGTTAGACCACTGAAGACTTGGCAGGCGATGTGTTGCTCTGAACGACGCATAGACTTTGTCGGATTAAGCATGGATAGCGGACGGTAATAAGGCAAACGAATAACTTGTTCGCCTTCTTGATACTGTACACCCAAGTAGTTTTGAATAACTTGGGTGAGTTTGGCAGCATTGTGATCAAGCACTGACAGCGCCTGTCCAATTTTGCCTTCTTGTAAATAGCGTCTTGCTAGGTTCTCGCTGACATCACAACGATTCTGTTTAAAGATAAGTTGAGATAACTTCCCTCGACCAGCTGCAGGTAACCATTCTACCCACCCTTCTTCTTCAAGCTTGTTGAGTACCATTCGGGCATTACGACGGGTACAACAAAGCACATCCGTGATGTCGTCGAGTTGAACATCAGAATCTTTACCATCGAAATATTCAAACAGGGTTTCAAATTGAACGCGAAGTCTTGGGCTGCTCATAAAGAGGAAAACTTATTCAAAGGACATTGAATTCAGTTTCCCTATTTTATGGCGTAAAATCAATATTACTGACACAATTTTATTGTGAATTATGAGTACGACATCCTAAGATGTTATTCAATCTTAAGGGTTAAGTGCCTTTACCGTAAAGGATTACATTACATCGCAGCCAATTTCATTAGCGATTTCACGGAGCTGCTGTTCATCGTCTAATTTTATCGACCATTTACACTCAGAACCGTTAGCTGAAATAACATTTGCCCCTTTTCCGATCAATTGAATTGCATCAACTTGGGCTTGCAGCGTGACTCTATGCTCCCCATCTAAACGAACAACCAATTCATGTGCGGTTGCGATGACTTTTCCACTTTTAAACGTTATGACCATGGGCTTCTCGGGTTACTTCTTTAAATACTGATTGCTTGTTCTAAGTACTGATTACTTCTTCTAAAGACAAAACCAGCGTACGACTGCCTAGTCTGTTATCGCTTATGTTTCTTAACGGCAATGGTTAAACGGCTGGTACAAACTAAGCGTTGACGATCATCAGTGATATTGATCTGCCATACTTGAGTAGAGACGCCCAAGTGAATAGGCTCAGCAGTACCAATGACATGCCCTTCACGCATTGACCTTACGTGGTTCGCATTGATATCGAGCCCAACGCAATAATAGCCTTCTGGTACGCAGAAGTTTGCAGCCAATGAGCCAAGCGTTTCTGCTAGCACAACCGATGCGCCGCCATGAAGCATACCCAGTGGTTGGTGCGTAAAGTGACAAACCGGCATGGTTGCTACCAAAGAATTGTCATTTACTTCGGTGTAAACAATGTTGAGGTGTTCAATTAAGGTATTTTTTGAGGTCGCGTTGAAGGTATCTAGGTCAACGGGCTTTTTCCAAATACTCATATAGGTTCCTTAATTATTGATCTTGTTATCGCGTGCATAGCTTTTTTCTATATTACCGCTGTTAGTTATCTTACAGCCCTTAGCTATTACGCAAGTTGATGTTAACATGCATAAAAACCGAATACACAGAGGATATTGTATGACGTCATGGATGAAGTTTGCCTCGCTTCTCACACTTGCAGGCCTAACCGCGTGTAGCGCTTCTCCGACAGGCAGAAACCAATTGCTGCTTTTTTCAGATAAAGACATGTCTCAGCTTGGAGCACAGTCTTTTGAACAAATGAAAAAAGAACAACCCATCAGCAAAGATGCCAAAACTAACGCTTATGTACAGTGCGTAGCGAACAGCATCACTCAATATATTCCTAAACAAGGTTTTAGTGAATGGGAAGTTGTTGTGTTTGATAGTGATCAAGTGAACGCATTCGCCCTACCTGGCGGAAAAATCGGTGTATACACAGGGTTACTCAAGGTTGCAGTCAATCAAGACCAACTCGCGACGGTTATCGGTCACGAAGTGGCACACGTTTTAGCGGACCACAGTAATGAGCGCCTTTCTCAGTCTCAAATCGCTAATACGGGCTTATCTATTACTAACGTTGCGTTAGGTGCATCAGAATACAAACAGTATCAAGGTATGACGATGGCCGCGTTAGGGTTAGGCGTTCAATATGGCGTTATTCTACCGTATGGGCGAACTCAAGAGTCTGAAGCCGATGTTGTTGGTTTAGAGTATATGGCTCAAGCAGGTTTCGATCCAAACCAAAGTGTCAACTTGTGGCAAAACATGGCGAAAGCATCAGGGGGTAATCAACCGCCAGAGTTGCTTTCTACGCACCCTTCCCACAGTACGCGTATTAAAGATCTACAAGCAACGATAAAAACGCTTCCTCAATCAGGTTCACCAAGACCAAATTGCAAAGCGTAATCTAAGTAAGAATCGCCTAGCTGGTGTAAATACAAAAATGCCCTATCCATATTGGTTAGGGCATTTTCAGTTTCTTGCTTGCTAACAGTTCAAGTGCACTAAGCAGCTGGATAATTCCAACAACAGAAACTCACTCGTTAAGTACCAAGAATTTGTAATGGTAGGCTTAATAGCTGATCACCAGTAGATGCAAAATACCAGATAACACCAATCAAACTGCTCACTAAACCTACATACCAAACGAACGACACGACTTGCCCGTATTTGTCTAACGGTAACAAGTGACTGTGATGACGTCCTTTCCATTCAAACAGTATTTCAACACTGCCCATGATCAATAAGAAACCAAACAGGGTTAAATTCAACTGATAACTCAATACCACACCAGCAACGGCAGCCGCGACACAAAGTACAATGCCAAGCACACTGTTCATCGAGAAACTGATACTTTTAAGAACATGTCCGCCATCGAGAGGCAAAATCGGCAATAGATTGAACAGGTTTAATAGAGCATTAAATACTGCAAGGCCGGCAAAGAACATTTCGCCAATCGCCCAATACAGCACCATAAATACTAACGACAATATCAGGCCGAACAATGGCCCCATGATTGAGATAACCACATCTTGCCAACGCGTATTAATCTTTTCATCGGATAACGCCAAGCCACCAAGAAATGGTATCAAATAGATCCCTTTGGTTTTCATGCCGAAGTATTTCATCGCTCTAATATGACCGTACTCATGGAACATTAAACAGGCGATTAAGGCCAAAGCGAACTGAATTGAAAACAACCATGAATAGGCCGCTAAACTCGCAGAAGCAAGTACGACCTTGATTAGCTTGGCGCTTTTAAGCGCTTTCATACCAAGCGACACCAACCCAATTAAGCTAAAACGCTTCTCTGTTTTAGGAGCGACAACAGGAGTTTGTTGTTCAATATCTTTGGTGTTTCGATTGCCTTCGGTAATGGTTTGCCCATTCACCGACGCTTTATACGTCATCTCAAACGGTTGCCACTGAACGGTCGATTCAACGTGACACTGCAACGTTTCTTCGCCAGCGCGTAGTGTAAATTCGTGTTTTCGGGCGTCTTCTTGGTCTGTGGTCGCATCTAATTGAGATACCAAAGTGTTATCCCAATACAACTGTTGCCACCCTGCCATTGATCCTTCTAAACGAAGCGGTTTACCAAGAAACTCTATCGCGAGTAATTCCAAACTTAAAATTCCAATTTAATGACTTCTAACGAGTGTCGATATTATGCCGATTTAGCGAATGGTGGTAAACAGAAACAAAGTTGTTACATATTGAGCTATTGAACACTATTTATACCGCAACGATGCATAAACACTCTGGTCACACCTCCAACCACGAATAAATTATTGATTATACTTATATTATCGATGTTAAAGTGCCGCCCCTTTAAAACATAACCTCACAAAATAACAACTCTTTCTTTGACTTTATATAAAACATGAATTTAACATGCCATTTACATTGGAGCTTCAGCACCAAAAATGCTCAGTGTGTTTTCAAACCATAATAACGAAATTCGATGCCCTAGGAGGGTCAAGGATGAAAACAATACAACGCTCTCTCGTTTCACTTTCAGTACTATTTGCATGTAACTCACTTGCGGCTGGTTTCCAAGTTGCTGAGCATTCTGCCTCAGGTCTTGGTCGTGCCTTTTCAGGTGAAGGTGCAGTAGCTGATAACGCGAGTGTACTAGCGAGAAACCCCGCCGCAATGACCCTATTTGATACAGCACAGTTTTCAGGCGCGGTTTCTATCGTTGATCCCGAGGTAGACGTTACTCAAACCAAAATCAATGACAACGAATTCAACCAAAAATCATCAGATGTAGCTCCTTTACAAATTGTCCCTGCTGCTTATTACATTAGTCCTATCAACGACAAATGGGCTTGGGGAATTGGCATGTTCACGACTTACGGAGTAGCCACTGATTACCCAGATGATATTTATGCTGGTGATTTGGCAGGTGACACATCACTAATTTCAGTCAACTTAAATCCAAATATCGCGTACAGAGTTAACGATAGTTTTAGTGTTGGAGCTGGAGTTAACTTTGTTTATGCAGAGGCCGAGCTCAACAGACACAAAGGCAGCCTTCCTGTTGGTGGCTCACCAAGTGACAAACTAATCTCGATGACTGGTGAGACTTTTGCTTTTAGTTGGAATGTAGGTGCGTTATATGAACTGAACGAGTACAACCGTTTTGGGTTTGGTTACCGCTCATCCGTTGAACTCGACTTTGATGACGGTGAGTTCACTGATTACACAGGTCTAAAAATGGAAAACGGCGCTCCTGGTAAAACCACAGGGCGTCTAGAAATTGAACTGCCCGATATCTTCGAATTATCTGCTTTTCATCAACTTAACGATGCTTGGGCAATACACTATGGTTGGCAGTTAACTAAGTGGAGTAAGTTCAAAGAGTTAAAAGCCACTAGTTCAGATTGTAAAAACAATGAATGTTTCTTAAAAACCGAACATTACGAAGACAATCAGAGATGGTCTGTAGGTGGAACTTACATGGTTAATCAAAATTGGACGGTACGAGCGGGCCTAGCGTATGACGAGCAAGCTGGTGAAGCGACATTAAGCATCCCAGACAGCGATCGTATGTGGTATTCAGCAGGTCTCACCTACGCTATTTCAGAGAATATGACTGTCGATGCTGCATTTGCACTCGTACAAAGTGAAAGCGGTTCGTTTACCGAAACTGATGCGGCAGGACAAAAGCTTACATTTGATGCTGAAGGCGTTGCTTACCTTTCAGCGATACAACTTAACTACATCTTCAACTAACCGTACGGGAATAATTACATGAACAACAAATTTTCTTTATCTCTCGTATGCTCAGCATTACTACTTGCGGGCTGTGGCGACAATAGTGAAAGCTCTGGTGATTCAACAGCGGCACCTTATTCAGATGCAATCAACCAATCATTAGCTAGAAGTTCAAAAATTAGCTTCACTCTTCTAGGTAATGAAGCGGATGTTCCTCTTCCTTCGTTTTTCTTGTTCGATACCAACGATCACACTCTAAATATTCCGTTAGATGCAAATTCAACGGGGCTCTTGAATGATCCAAAAGTAGCCATGGGGGAAGCTGATGGTTGGAGTACTATCATGCCGTTCACTATCAATGTGAATCTTCCAAGTGATAGGACGCTGAAGAATGATGTCGTGATGATGGGTACGACACCGTTTAGCGCGCACCTAAATGCCGGTGTAAAAGTTGCTAAAGTGGATGTTGACCTGAGCACTGGTGTAATGTCTAACTTTACTGCGCTAACTGCTGGCGTTGACTACTTAGTGGCATCTAGTGATTTTAAGACCATACAAGTGTTGCCTCTTAAAGGTTTAGATCCTAGCTCTGACTACATCTATGCATTAACTGACTCAATTGTTGATAGCGCAGATGAACCACTTGGAACATCAAGCTCTTACGCATCTTTAAAAACGACAGATATTGACCAAGCAGGCTCGCTCGATTTACCACAGAAAATCATCCATCAAGTTGAAGCGTTGTTCGCTGGCTATGGTTCTGTATCAAGCTCAGATGAAATCATATACTCATCTTGGTTTACTACTGCGTCGGCAGGTAACGTTATGAACGGGACCAAAGCTGCAATTGCACAAACAGTTAGCCCCGCAGTTACCCCGTCTGATATATGGAAGAACCTAGCGAATCCAAATAGTATTTCGGAAGCTGATCTTGATAATCTGTATACATTTACAGTTGATGGAACGAAACAGGATTTTGCTACAGCTGTACAAGCTGACGCGATGTTTAAGAGTGCATTTGGTAACGATGCTGCAACACAATTAGCTGCGGGTTATAACACTAACTTTTCAACACCAGCAGCAGCTTCTATTCAAGTGTATCGAGGAACAGTTAAATTACCGTACTTCCTGTCAGATTCGTTAACTAACAATGCGTGGAAAACAACGCCTTGGCGCAGTGCGATGCCTAGTGTTTTAACTATCTTGAATGTACTCAGCTCAGGAAGTGACTCGGACAAAACAGCTATTGCTACACAGCTGGCAGGTTTAGGGATCACAGAGCCTGCTACTCAACTCTATCAAGCAGAGTACCAACAATTACTCATTGGAGAAAAGTTAACTCTTGCAAGCGGAGAGCAATTGGATAGCGCTAGAGTTATGACGAAATACAGCGCTGTACCGCAAATTCGAGCAGCAAAGTCAGTGCCGTTCGTTATGTTTGTACCTGAAGGAGCAGCTATCGACAGCAGTTTACCAATTTTACAGTACCAACACGGTATCACTAGCATCAAAGAGAGTGCTTATGCTTTTGCGATGCAGCATATTGGCGGCGCACTTACTGGATCTGCACCATACAAACCCTATGCAATTATTGCTATCGACCAACCACTTCACGGTCAACGCGCACTAAGTGCAGATATTGTTACGACACCAACAACACCTACTGTATACATGAATCTTGAGTATTTACCTGTTGCACGAGATAACATCCGTCAGAGCGCCATTGATGGTCTTGGAGTTCGTTTTGCGTTAAATTCTGCTACTGATGCAGCATTTAGTAGCCTCGACAAAACGAATGTGTCTCTATTTGGGCATTCTATCGGGGCGATTACAGGTATCAGCTCTTATACCGTTGGTAACAGTTCGTTGAACCCTGCTATTGATTCTATGTTTAGTTATACAAGTGCAACACTTGCTAACCCAGGTGGTGGCATTGCCCCTTTCTTGCTTAAGTCAGGTTCGTTTTCTCCTGAGATTAAGCACACCGTGAGCCTATCAAGTGTAACCGAGTACCAAGCACATTATGTAAGTAACTGTGTGCCAGTCAGTAAGTCAGGTGGTGATTGCTTTAATGAATACTACACAGCCCTAAGTAATGATAGTGCTTCAGCCTCAGACAAAGCAGTCAAAGCGACAATCGACTCGATCCTTACTTCATTCACTTATGCTGCGCAAACAGTTCTAGATAACGTTGACCCATATAATATTGCATCTACAACTACGGGACCTGTGCTTGGTATTCAAGCGAATGGTGACGAAACGATACCAAACTCGGTCGCTGAGTTTCCAACAGCAGGTACCGAACCCCTGTTTAAAAAGTTATCCTTGGTTAATACTGCACTGGACTCTTCGGGAGACAAGCTGGCTTCGTATTTTGACAAAGCATCTTCAGAAGCAGACCACTCCACTGTAATTTCTCAGCAAAATGCTGGTGATGCAGCAGCCAACGCAGAAATGACCTCACAAATTGTACAATTTACCTTGTCGCAAGGTACTGGCATTGCAAGCGTAACCGCTGGCTTGTTAGATGCGAGTAAGTAAGCGCATGAGCAAAATTTAATTTAACCAAATGCCAGCCTAACCGCTGGCATTTTTGTCTCTGTCGTTCGAACAAGTCCCCTAGTTGACCGTTTGCATAAAACTTTAAAACACAAATGGTTGATCTCAGCTAAAATTAATCAAGACAGAATACCGTACGACCTCTTTCTTTATTGCAAATAAAGTGGATAATAGCCCCGTAATTTAATACCTAATAAATGTGAGTCCATTATGTCTTCTGAAGCTACTATGCTAGAACGCTGCCAATCTAAATGTGAACTATGTGGTTCTGATTCTTCTCTTACTGCATACGCAGTGCCGCCACACAGCCACGTAACAGTGGATCACGGCATCATGGTATGTGACAAATGTCTTGGTGAGATTGACGATCCTAAAGATATCAACCACTGGCGTTGTCTGACTGACAGCATGTGGAGCCAGGAAGCGCCAGTTCAAGTAACGGCATGGCGTCAACTTACTCGTCTGAACACAGAAAGCTGGGCTCAGGACGCGCTAGACATGATGTACCTTGAAGAAGAAACATCAGTTTGGGCACAAATCGGCATGTCTGCTGATGACAAGCCTCTTGATGTGAATGGCGTTGAACTTAAGAAAGGTGACGACGTAACAGTAATCAAAGACCTGCCAATCAAAGGTACTAACCAAGTGATTAAGCAAGGTACTGTTATTCGTGGTATCAGCGTTGGTGACGATCCTAAGCTTGTTTCTGGTAAAACAAACGGCGGTCAATCAATGTACGTAATCGCTGAGTTCTGCCGTAAGAAGTAATCTTACTGTAAGAAAGTGATAGAAAACGAAAAGGCGCTAATTAGCGCCTTTTTTCTTGGAAAAATTTAACCTATTCCGTTGTTCTAGAAACCACTGCCTACGTTAAAGTAGATAGCGCGTTCTTCATGGCTTTGCGCATAATCCATCCCAAGGTGCAAACCGTAACGTCTCGCGATTTGGTATCGAAAGCCGACACCTCCGGCATTGACGGTACTGTCGTGGCTTATGCCGTTATCTTGCTTTGCAACCCCTGAACCGTAAAACCCAGACACCTTCCAACGATGAGTGATGCTATACGTCAATTGGCCTTGGATTGTTTCAATCTCATCTCCTTGGTACCGATAAGATGACACCCCGCGTAACGACACGTACGGTTTCGCTGTGGGTGATACAAACAGGTCTTGCTGTTCGAAGCTTTGATAATTTGCAGCCAAGCCTAACGTCCATTTATTGGTAATTGGGATATAGGCTTCGCCATCTATGTTCAAATTTCGGTAATTGTAATCACTGCCAATCGCATCGTCGTACACCATGTAATCTGCAGACAATTTGTAACCTTTGGTTGGATAAAATAAATTATCTCTTGTGTCATATTCAGCCTCCAACCCTAAACCAGAAGTAACCGATTCGTTACCCAAAATTCGGTCTAAAACCATGTTATCAAATTCAATCTCAGACTTAGCTAATAACTGCTTTATTCCCAACATCCAAGGCGTATGCCCAATCCGGAACTGCACCTTTTGTGAAAGTACGGCTACCGAAGTTGACGTGCCTATTCTAAGGTCATGATCTATGGGGCCCCAGTTGATTGATGTGTACAAATCCAAATTCGCAACACCAAAGCCGCCGCCTCCTGTGTAACGAATGGAATCATTCATCCAAGATCGTCTATGGCCACCAAATACAAACCAAGTTTCGTTCTCTGTCCCTACTGCGCCCACTACTGACATTGCTGAGGGTACTAACTGCGCACCACCATCTATGGCAGAAAGAGCAGCTTGCTTTCTTTGTCGCTTTTCCTCATCCGTCTCATGTAAAAACAAACCAACCACACCGCCGCCGTACCCCACCGCAGGCTCGGTAATCAAAATTGGGATAGGCAAAAAGCCATGTGCGTTTTCCGCAAGGTGATGCCCCATATCAAATTGACCATCAACAGGATCATAAAACGATGCGAAAGAAGATGTTGTAAATAAAAAGCAGGAAAGAAGAACAATGCCGCCGCAGCGAGTCATAAAATTTGCCTCATAAAAAAGACCGGGTGACGAAACCCGGCCGAAAGTTTGCTTCCTTGCAATAAACATAGAAATTAAACACTTATTGCCAATAAAGGGGGTCCTTAATCGACAGGCATAGAATAGGCCAAATAATGGTGTTGCCCTACTCCTATATAGAGGATGTCGCCCTACAAAATTAAAGAGCTTTCGAGATGACAGAAACGCAAAAGGCTCATATAAATGAGCCTCTATTAATAAGTTACCTACATTCTTCCTTTGCTAATATTGACTCAATACTCGATCAACATGTTCTTGTATAACAGATAAAACCGATAATTTTACATCCTTCACTTGCTTAGAATGATGGCACCAAAGCGCAAAACCGAATTTGAATCCTTGGTGCATTTCAGACGACTGTATAGGTTCAATGTCGTAATGGGAAAATTCAGAATGAGCAAACGTTTTTGGTAACAGTGCCCACCCTAAACCGGCTTCAACCATTTTAATAACTAACGCCAATTGATCGACTTCTTCGTTATCGGAGCTGATGGTTACTTTTTCTGACATTCCCTCTTCAATAAACGATCTCAAGATAAACTGCTTTGAATTTCTTAACGCTAAAAGTACATCCTCTTGCGCCAAAGATGAGAACTCACCATTTTTTTGAACGAATGGGGAAAACTCAATGTGACCTAGAAAAGTCGCATCAAAGCTGTGTATACCCCGGCTGTCATGCACATTGACTAGTCCAAAGTGATACTCTCCGCTTTGAAGGCCCTTCTTAATATCCTTTTTGTTTCGAATTAAAAAGTTCACTCGCATCATCGGGAAATCACGACGCAGTTTCTTTCGAATATCCAAAAGCATTTGATGAGGTATCACACCAGAATAAGCAAAGGTGATGTTTTCCAACCCGCCATAAGACAAGCTCAAAGCCACCTTGTCGAATGTTCTTGCCTGTTCAATCGTTTGCTTAGCGTAGTGGTAAAGATGATGACCATCTTCTGTCGGCTTTACAGAGCGTCCAACCCTTTCAAATAGGCTTACCGCGAGTTGGTCTTCAAGGTTAGTTATAACCTGCCCGATTGTCGTTCTGTGCTTGTTAAGCTTGACTGCTGCCTTGCTGAAAGAGAGTTGGTCATAAACGGTAACGAACGCGAGAAGTTGTTCAATGCTGAAATTCATGTTGTTGTGCTTACTTTTAATCGTTATGTATTTAAATTATCACAGGTTGGCGAAATATCTACTTTGTCAGAATAATATTAGTGAAAATAATTCGTCAATTTGAAACAAAAAAACCTACTTAAGCTAGTAGGTTTTCATAGACAGAACCTTAAGCACTAAGCTCAGCGTAAATTCCGTCTAACGTAATG